>JBCCVL010000012.1:0-51544 GCA_039195375.1 Actinomycetota bacterium | reverse complement strand
GGCACCCGCCGCCGACGGGTTCGTGTTGGCGCCGATCGACCCGGGGCGGGGCGTCCCCGCCGACGTCGACCCGACCGGGGCCGGCTGACCTGCCATCGATGGGGTGGGGGTCGGCGTGTGCGGCCCCCACCCCCTCGGCGCGCCCGGCCGGCGTGTGGCCGGGCGCGGATCGACATCGAGAGGAGAAGGCAATCATGAGCTCGAATCAGCGGGCGGTGCTCGAGACCGCCATCAAGGCGGCGACCGCCTATGGCCGCGACGACCTGGCCAGGCGCCTCACCGAGGTGGGTCGGACCCTCGACGAGGGGACGGTGCGGGTCATCGTCGTCGGCGAGTTCAAGCAGGGGAAGAGCTCGTTGGTCAACGGCCTGCTGAACGCCAGGGTCTGCCCGGTCGACGACGACGTGGCCACGTCGGTCCCCACCATCATCCGCTATCGCCAGGAGCCGACGGCCAGCCTGCTCCTCCCGGTCGACGACCGTGGCGGCAAGCTCGAGAAGAACCGACAGCCGATCGACGTCGGCTCACTGCCGGTCTACGCCTCGGAGCTCGGCAACCCGGGCAACGAGATGCGGCTCCTGGCCGTCGACGTCGGCCTCCCCCGGGACCTGTTGGCCGGCGGCATCACCTTCATCGACACCCCGGGCGTCGGCGGTCTCGGCTCGGCCCACACCGCGGCCACCCTCGCCGCACTGCCGACCGCCGACGTGGTGCTGTTCGTCTCCGACGCATCGCAGGAGCTCACGCAGCCCGAGTTCGAGTTCCTCGAGGCGACGGCAAGGGGCGGCACCGGAGCCGACGTCGGCCGAGCCACGTCGCCCGGTCCGGCCTGCGCCTTCGTCCTGACCAAGACCGACTTCTACCCGGACTGGCGGCGCGTTGCCGACCTCGACCGTGGGCACCTCAAGGGTGTCGACGAGGCCATCCCGGTGTTCCCCACCTCGGCCCTGCTGCGGACCACGGCACTGGAGGCCGGCGACCGCGACCTGAACCGCGAGTCCGGCTACCCCCAGCTCATCGACTTCATCCGGACAAGCACCGAGGCTGCCTCCGGCACCGCCAGCGCAGCCGTTGTCAACGACCTGCGATCGGTCGTCGGTCAGCTCCACAGCGCGTTCGAGACCGAGCGGCAGATCCTCGAGGACCCCGAGCAGATCGAGGCGATCAGCGTCGACTTCGAGCGGGCCAAGGAACGGACGGCGGCCCTGCGGGACCAGACCGCACGCTGGCAGGTCACCCTCAACGACGGCGTCGCCGACCTGACCGCCGACTTCGACTTCCGGCTCCGGGCCCGGCTACGGACGACGGTGGCCGACGCCGAGGCCACCATCGACGAGGAGGAGCCGGGCGACGTCTGGGACGAATTCACCGAGTGGCTCCGCCGCCGGGTCAGCACCGACCTGGCGCTGACCTACGCCGAGCTGATGACCCGAGCCCACGCCCTGTCCAGGCAGGTGGCCGAGCACTTCGACGACGGCGAGGCCGCACTGGCCATCGACCTCGACTCCAAGCGGGCCATCGACGCCATGGCCGAGATCGAGGCCAGGGCCGACATCGACCCGCTGAAGGTCAAGCTCGGGACCAAGGCCCTGACCGCCATGCGGGGTTCGTACGGCGGCCTGCTGATGTTCGGCATGGTGGCCCAGCTCGCCGGGCTCGCCCTGCTCAACCCGGCGACCGCCGGCGTCGGTCTGCTGATGGGGCGCAAGGCGATCCGGGACGAGCGCGAGCGCCTCCTGACCGCGCAGCGTCAGAAGGCCAAGGCCACCACCCGCCAATTCGTCGACGACGCCAGCCTGACCGCCAACAAGGAGATCAAGGAGACGATGCGGCTGCTGCACCGCCAGCTCCGCGACCACTATCAGGGCCGAGCCAAGGAGATGCAGCGCTCGGTGAGTTCGGCCCTTGCCGCGGCCAAGGAGGCGGTCAACGCCGACCAGCGGCAACGCCGGACCCGGCTCGGCGACGTCGAGGCCGAGCTCGGCCGGCTCGATCAGCTGTCGACCCGGATCGACCGACTGGCGGTGCCGACCGATGGCTGAGCCGGGGACCGCCGACCTGTCGGCCCAGGTCGACGAGCTGATCGGCGCCACGATCGACTCGCTCGAGCGGGCCGGCCACGACGCCGGCGACGGTCTCGTCGGGCAGCTCGTCACCACGAGGGCCCGGCTGCACGCCCCGCTCCGGGTGGCGATCGCCGGGCGAGTCAAGGCCGGCAAGTCGACGCTGCTCAACGCATTGGTCGGCGAACAGCTTGCGCCGACCGACGCCGGCGAGTGCACCAGGATCGTCACCTGGTACCAGCACGGCCCGACCTACCGCGTCAGCCTCGATCTCGTCGACGGCACCACCAGACCGGCCCGGTTCAGCCGACCCTCCGGCGCCCTCGACGTCGATCTCGACGGTCTCGCACCGGAGGCGATCCGGCGGATCGTCGTCGAGTGGCCGAGCCCTCGCCTGACCGACCTCAGCCTCGTCGACACCCCCGGTGTCGCCTCGCTCGACACGTCGGTGTCGGATCGGGCCGTCGCCTTCCTCACCACCGACGCCGACCGACCGGTCGAGGTCGACGCCGTGCTCTACCTCATGCGACACCTCCACGCCGGTGACCTCTCGTTCCTCGAGAGCTTCCATGACGACCTGACCAACGCCAGTCCCATCAACGCCATCGGCCTGCTGTCGCGGGCCGACGAGATCGGCGTCGGGCGGACGAACGCCATGGCGGTCGCCGCCCGGATCGCCGGCCGCTACCGGGCCGACCCCCGCCTGCGGCGACTCTGCCAGACCGTCCTGGCCGTCAACGGGCTCACCGCCGAGACCGCCGCCACGCTGACCCAGGAGGAGTACGACGGTCTGCGCCAGCTCGCCGACCTCGGTCCGGGCGCACTCGACCGGCTGCTGCTCTCGGTCGATCGGTTCCAGGCCGAGCGACCGGGCGACGGCCAGCCACCGTGCCCGGTGTCGGCGCTGACCAGGACCCACCTCCTGCAACGACTCGGGCTGTTCGGCATCCGCGTCTCGATCCCGCTGGTCCGCCTCGGCCAGGTCACCTCGGCCATCGAGCTGGCCGAGGTGCTGGCCGAGCGAAGTGGCATCGTCGACCTCCGACACGAGCTGCTCAACCGGTTCACCGAGCGGAGCGACGTGCTGCGGGCCCGGCCGGCGCTGCGAGCGGTCGCCCGGGTTGCCGACGCCGCACCGGTCGACGTCGGGGCGGAGCTCCACCAGGAGATCGAGCGGATCCGGGCCGGCGCCCACACCTTTGCCGAGCTTCGTCTCCTCGACGAGCACCACCGCAGCCCGCTCACCTTCCCCGACGACGCCGACGGCGAAGCCGGCACCGAGCTGGAGCGGCTGCTCGGGCTCGATGGCACGACCGCCGCGGCGCGGCTCGGGGTGGCGCCCGAGGCCGTCGACGAGCACCTCCGCTCGGTCGCACTCGCCACCATCGACCGGTGGCGTCGGCGGGGCGAGCACCCCCTGGCCCCACCAAATCTGGCCGCGGCCGCCGCGGTCCTGATCCGGACCTGCGAGGGCATCCTGGCCGGGCTCGACCCGGTCGACGTCGGCCGGCCGGCGCAGCGGAGCGCGTGAGACGGACGTCGCCGATGCACTCGAAGGATGCCTGCGTAGGATGCGTGGAATCGGGAGGGTCGATGCCCTTTTCCGTGCCGGCTCTGGGAGTCTGGGGATGATCGGTACGACGACTGGGGCGGGGGAACGTCGATGAAGCTGTCACTCCTCGGCTCGACGCAACTGGCCACGCCGAACGGCGACGACATCGAGCTCCGCTCCCGCCGGCAGCGGCAACTGCTGGCTGCGCTCGGGCTGCACCGGGCCCAGGTCGTCGACGTCGACCGGCTCGCCGCCTTCATCTGGGGCGACAACCCGCTCGCCGATCCGGCGGCCGCCGTGCAGACCCTGGTGGCCCGGCTCCGCCGCCACATCGACGACCCGCTCGTCATCGAGACCAAGCGCGGCGGCTACGTGCTCGGCTGCCCCGAGGTGAACCTCGATCTGACCCGCTTCCAGCAGCTCGTCGACCAGGTGAGGACCGAACCGACGATCCGCCGACCCCACCTGGCCGTCGAGGCGCTCAGCCTGTGGCGGGGCACCCCCCTGGCCGACCTCGACCACCCCGACGTCGAGGGGGAGCGGGAGCACCTGCGGGAGCTGCGGGCCGAGGTACGGGAGCTGCAGGCCGACGCCCTCGAGCAGCTCGGGCGCCATCGCGAGGCGGTCGAGGTGGCCGACCAACTCGCCCGCGACTACCCCTACCGGGAGCGCCCCGTCGCCACCCTCATGCGGTCGCTGTACGCGATCGGCCGTCAGGCCGACGCCCTGGCGGCCTTCGCCGACCTCCGCTCGCGGCTCCTCGACGACCTCGGCGTCGACCCGTCGGTCGAGATCCGCGACATCGAGCTGGCCATCCTGAAACAGGAGCTGCCCCAGGTCCCCGAGCGGTCACGCAATGCCTCCCTGGAGGCCGGCGTCGATCCCATCGACGACCGGGCAGCCGACTCGTCGACCGGGTTCGCAGCCGAGACGGTCGACGGTGACGTGGCCACCGGCGTCGACCAGGAGCGGCCGGGCGACGAGCCGCTCGGGCAGAGCATCCGGATGTGCACGACGGCCGACGGCACGAGCCTGGCCTACGCCATCTCGGGGGACGGTCCGCCGCTGGTCAAGGCGGCCAACTGGATGACCAACCTCGACTACGACTGGCGTTCCCCGGTGTGGCGTCACTGGAACGAGGGCCTCAGTCGCAGCCACACGCTGGTCCGCTACGACGAGCGGGGCTGCGGGCTCTCGGACTGGCAGGTCGATCGCTTCACGTTCGACGCCTGGGTCGACGACCTCGAGGCCGTCGTCGACGTGGTCGGGCTCGAGCGGTTCCCACTGCTCGGCATCTCCCAGGGCGGGGCCGTCGCCGTCGCCTACGCCGTCCGCCACCCCGAACGGGTCAGCAGGCTCGTGCTGTTCGGCGCCTACGCCCAGGGTCGCGCCGTCCGGGCGACGACCGACGAGCAGCGGCGGGCGGCCGACCTCAACCTCGACCTTGCCCGCGTCGGCTGGGGCACGAGCGAACCGACCTTCCGGCAGGTCTTCACCTCCCAGTTCATGCCGGACGGGTCCCAGGCCCAGTGGGAGGCGTTCAACGAGCTCCAGCGTCGCACCTGCTCGGTGGAGAACGCCGTGCGGTTCATGGAGGTGTTCGCCACGATCGACGTGGCCGACCTGGCCAGGCAGGTCGACTGCCCGACGTTGATCGTGCACGCCCGCAACGAGCTACGGGTGCCGTTCTCGTCGGCCAGGCAGCTGGCCTCGCTCATCCCAAACAGCCAGCTCGTGCCGCTGGAGAGCGTCAACCACATCCTGCTCGAGGGCGAGCCGGCCTGGTGCCGGTTCCTCGACGAGGTCAACGCCTTCCTCGGCAGTTCGTAGCGCCGCACCGGCGACCGGCGCCACTCGCCCGACCCGGGTCACGCGGCCGGCGGTGCGGCCGGTCGCCAGTCGAGCGCGCCGGCGAGTCGGAGCAGGCGGGTCGGCAGGAGGGGGTGGTGGTCGGCAGCGTTGTGCTGCACGGCGAGCAGGGTGCCGGAGACCGACGAGACGGGTTGCTCACCCTGGAGATAGGTGATCAGCACGGACGGTCGACCATCGATGCGGAAGCAGTAGTGGTCGTAGCCCGCGAGCTGGGAATGTTGGCGGTCGGTCACCGTGGCTTCGAACCATTCGACGGCCATGGCGTCAACCTAGGATCCACACCCCCTCAACCTCCTGTCATCCCACCCCCACTCCCGTGACAGGTGACTGACAGCGGTTCGACCCGGACATGACAGCCGGCCTCGGCAAGGTCGGAACCATGTCATCGAACCCTGCAACCCCAGCCGAGGCGACGGGCCCCGTCATCGGCGGCGAGCCGTTCCGGGAGGCGGGGGCCTCGACGTCGACGTCTGCGCTCACGCCCCTGCTGGCCGCCGTCGTCCTCGGGGCCGCCATCTCCCTGTCGCTCGGCGTCTACGGTCGGGTCCACACACCGACGGGTGGCAGCATCACGACGTTCGGCTTCCCGGCGGTGCTGCCGATGAAGGCCTGGTTCACCACGGTGGCCGCGGCCCTCGGCATCGGCCAGGCGGTCTCGGCCGCCTGGCTGTGGGGTCGACTGCCAGGCGTCGGACCGGCGCCGTCGAGTCTCGGTACCTG
This sequence comes from Actinomycetota bacterium, assembly GCA_039195375.1. Classification (GTDB taxonomy): domain Bacteria; phylum Actinomycetota; class Acidimicrobiia; order Acidimicrobiales; family SZUA-35; genus JAHELU01. The sequence continues at coordinate 45,337 of JBCCVL010000012.1, read as the reverse complement.
GCACCGGTGGCTCGGCACCGTCGCCTTCTTCTTCACCCTGCCCGTCGCCTACCACTGCCTGTGGGCACTCGGCTTCCAGCAGACGACCACCCGGGTCCTGCTGCATTCGCTGTTCGGCTGCGCGTTCTACGGCGCGCTTGCCGCGAAGCTGCTGCTCCTGCGCTCGCCGCATCTGCCCGGCTGGACCCTGCCGGCCGCCGGCGGGCTGCTCGTCGCCGTCCTGACCGGCATCTGGTTCACGTCCTCGCTGTGGTTCTTCACCAACGTCGGCTTCCCGGGCGTCTGACCCGGCCGACCTCCACCCGGCGGCGTCCGCCACGGCCTCGCCGACCGACCCGTTCGCACGAAGGAGTGCCCAATGGACCGCAAGCTCACCCCCACCCTCGCCCTCATCGTCGCCGGCGGCCTGGCGGCCGGCATCGCCCTGGCCAGGCCGGGCGACACCGATGTCGCCACCGGCCAACCGGTCGCCGCCAATGAGGCCGCGGTCGATGGCCGGGCCCCGGCGAGCCGGACGCCATCGGGCGACACCGGCGACGCCTACGACGACGGCGACGGTCAGACCGCAGGGGCCGGAGCAGCTCCGGCCCCCGATGCCGGTACAGCCCCCCAGTCGGCATCGTTCGAGATCCGCGACTTCGCCTTCACCGGACCGGCGACCGTCGCCCCTGGCGCTCAGCTCGACGTGACCAACGCCGACGGCGTGCCCCACACCTTGACCTTCCGGTCGGGCGAGGCCGACACGGGCAACGTCGCCGGCGGGGCCTCGGCCACGATCGTCGCCCCGACCGCTCCGGGCACCTACGACTTCTTCTGCACGATCCACCCCTCGATGGAGGGCCAGGTCACCGTCGGCTGACCAGGCCGATCGGCCGTTCCGGCCGCCCCCCGATCTCAACGAGAAACCAAGCAACTCACCCAAGGAGAGAAACATGTACAGGCGACTCACCGCACTCGTTGCGGGCCTGGCCCTCGTGGCAGCGGCGTGCGGTAGCGACGCCGAACCCGAGGCTGCGACCACCGACGCCGCAGCCCCGGCCGGCACGGCGGCCCCCGCCGCCGACCAGCCGGCGACGATCGACGTGCTGGCCGGCGAATCCGACCTCGGCCAGATCCTCGTCGGCCCGGACGGACTCACCCTCTACGGCTTCACCAACGACGTCGACGCCGCCAGCACGTGCTATGGCACCTGCGCCGATGCCTGGCCACCCGTCATCGTCTCCGACGACTGGACCGCCGGCCCCGGCCTCGACTTCGGCATCTTCGCCACCACCGTCCGCGAGGACGGCCAGAGTCAGCTCGTCGCCGGCAAGTGGCCGCTCTACTGGTTCGCCGGCGACGCCGTCCCCGGTGACGTCAACGGCCAGGGCTCGGGCGACGTCTGGTTCGCCGTCGACGTCGACGGGAAGCTCATCGGTCTCGACGGCGACGCGGCGGCTGCACCGGCCGAGCAGGCGGCCCCGATCGTCGGCACGGCGTCGACCGACCTCGGCGACGCCCTGGTCGACGGCGCCGGGCTCACGCTCTACGGCTTCTTGCCCGACCGCGACGCCGGCGCCCCGACCTGCAACGACGCCTGCGCCGACGCCTGGCCGCCGATCATCGTCGACGGCGGACAGGTGCCGGACGGCCTCGACCCCGAGCTGTTCTCGCTGATGCCCCGAGACGACGATTCGATGCAGCTGGCGGCCGGCATCTGGCCGCTGTACCTCTTCGCCGGCGATGCCGCCCCCGGTGACGTCAACGGCCAGGGCTCCGGCGACGCCTGGTTCGTCGTCGCCCCGGACGGCAAGCTCATCGGCGCCTCGGGCGACGCAGCCCCGGCGACCGAGGCCGAGGACGACGACGGGTACTAGGACTCCCCTCCTCTCCCGACGAACGACCTCGGCCATGAGGGACTGCCCCGGTCAGCGGACCGGGGTAGTCCCGCGCCGGGCGCCGGGACCCGTTGCGGACCGGTCGGGATCGGCGTGGGGATTCATGCGAACCGAAACGTGGGCGTCGACGTAGAGGGGTCGAAGTCTGGCCGCGACGGAACCGCGGACAGGAGGCGCAGGCGAGGAATGGGCGTGCACATGCGGAGTAGCCAAGATGGCGGACAGCGTGCGAGTGGATCGGACGGCCGACGATGACAAGCGTCTCCTGGAGCGGGACGCCGAGCTCGACCAGTTGCGGGGAGCGTTCGGAGCGGCGAGGAACGGGGCCGGTGGCTCCGTCGTCGTGTGCGGCGCGGCGGGGACCGGGAAGACCAGGCTCGTCGAGTGGTTCCTCGGCCACGTCGGCGACGCCAGCGTGTTGGTCGGCGGCTGCGACGATCTGCTCGCCCCCCGGCCGCTTGGACCGTTCCGGGACATGGCCAGAGCCAACCCGGCACTCGCCGATCGCCTCCCTGCCGAACCCGACCGGGAGGAGCTGCTCTCGGCACTGATGGGGGCACTGGAAGGCTCCGGTGGCCCGACCGTCGTGATCGTCGAAGACGCCCACTGGGCCGACGACGCCACGATCGACATCCTCCGCTACCTCGCCCGCCGGGTCCCGGCGCTGCCGGCGCTGCTCGTCATCACCCTCCGCGACACCGAGATCGACGATCGCCACCCGGCCAACAACGTGCTCGCCGGTCCGGCCGGCACGATCCCGACGAGGATCGACCTCCACCCGCTGTCGCTGGCAGCGGTCACGGAGCTCGCCGACGACATCCGGGCCGTCGGGCTGGAGCCCGGGTTGGAAGCCGATGCCGTCCACCGGATCGCCGGTGGCAATCCCTTCCTCGTGTCGCAGCTGCTGGCCAGCGACTCGCCCCGCGCCATCGATCTGGCCAAGGAGTCCCTACTGGCCCGCTCCCACCAGCTCAGCACCGAGGGGCAGCTGGTGCTCCGCATGCTGTCGGTCCTCCCGGACGGAGCCGATCCGACGCTGGCTCGACGGCTCTTCGGTGACCGCTCCGCCGGGCTCCGTGAGGCCGAGGCGTCCGGCCTGTTGCGGTCGACGCCGACGCGGATCCGCTTCGGCCACGAACTCGGTCGCTCGGCGGTGTTCGAGGGGATGTCCTTCGGCGAGCGGATGGACACCGCCGATCGTGCGGTTGACGCCCTCGCCGGGTCGGGGGCCGACCCCCTCCTCCTGCTGCGACTGGCGCAGGACGCAGGCGATGGTCAGCGGGCGGCTGCGCTCGCCGTCGACCTGCTCGAGGGGGCCGAGACGGCCGAACCGCAGGAGCGGTGGCGGCTCCTCGCGGTCGCGTTGGCGGCGCCGGCCGGTCTCCCGCCCGAGCGGGTGGCCGACCTGCACCGGAGCGCCGCCGAGGTCGGCCGGTGGACCAACCGGCACCGCGAGGCACTCGGGCATGCCGAGCGGGCGGTCGAGATCCTGAGCGAACTCGACGGGATCCATCCGAGCCTGGCCGCGGCCCTCGTGACGCTGGCCGACGCCAGGGCGTCGATCGGCAGCCACAACCGGGCCGGCGAGACGCTCGGGCGGGCGGAGGCGTTGCTGGCCGAACGACCGGACGACGAGCTCCGGGTCGAGATGAACACCATGCTGGCGTCGGCCGCTCTCGTGGCCGGCGATCTCGATCTGGCCATCGAGCGCCTCGATCGGAGCATCGACGAGGCCGAGACCAACGGCTGGTCCGCCGAGCTCGTCCGGGCCCTCGGCCTGCGGGCGGTCGCCCTCGGCGGCCCGATGACCGCGGGAGGCGACGACGACCTGGTCCGAGCGCTCCGACTCGGCCGGCGGGAGTGTCGATCCAGGGCTCACGCCACGAACCTCCGACTCTTCTCGATGCTCCACCTGCGCAACGGGCAACCGTCGCCGGCGCTCGACCTGGCCGACGAGGCCACCCGTTACGCGTGCGAGCACGGCTTCGAAGATCTCCGGTTCGCGGCCCGGGTCCAACGAGCCGTGGTGATCCTCGAGCAGGGTCGGACCAAGGAGGCCGAGGCGACCCTGACCGAGCTCCTCGATGGTGCGCCGGACCCCGGTGCGAGCGCCATCGTCGCCGAGGCCGGCCTGGCCGCGATCTGGACACGGCGGGGTGACCCGAGGGCAGCTGAGCGGGTCGAGTCGGTGTGGTCGGCGGCGCTCGCCGTCGGCGACGTCGAGTCACTGGCCGCCGCCGGACTCGTCCGAGCCGAGCACCTCTGGCTCGAGGGTGGCGAGGAGCCGCTGCGGCGGTTCGCCCAGCGGCTGGTCGAGCTCGGACGACGGCACCGACACCAGCAGCTCCGAGCCGATGCGTTGCGGGTTCTGCAGCGTCTCGGCGACGAGGTCGAACCGTTCGACGGGTGCCCGGCGACCCAGGCCGCAGCACTGGCCGGCGATCACCGGCTGGCCGCAGCCCGGTGGCAACAGTCCGGCCAGCCCCATCGCCAGGCGCTGGAGCTGATCGAGTCGATGGACGCCCCGATCGCCTTCGAGGGCCTCCGGTTGCTCGACCGCGCAGGAGCCGTGCGGACCGCCGACCGGGCCAGGCACTGGCTGAGGACGCGTGGACTGCACGGTGTTCCCCGGGGCCCTCGCAAGACGGCGGACGGTGCCATCCCGACCCTCACCAGTCGACAGGCGGATGTGCTCTGCCACATCGCCGAGGGTTTGACCAACCAGCAGATCGCCGACGAGCTCTTCGTGGCCAGGCGAACGGTGGACAGCCACGTGTCGGCCATCCTCAACCGCATGAATGCCAACGACCGGCACGAGGCCGTTGCCGAGGCCAGGGCCCGCGGGTTGTTGTAGTGGCGCCTGCAGCAGGTCGGGGTGGAGGCCGAGCGGTCGGGACCCCGGCTCGGAGGGGCAGTACAGTGACGACCATGGATGAGCGACTTGTTCCCGACGGGCACGTAGCGGTCGCCGTCGACACGTTGGCGCTGTTGGCGAGCGCGTCGCGCCTGCGGATCGTTCATGCGTTGTTGCACGAGAGCCCGTTGGCGGTTTCCGAGCTCGCGGAGCTCGGAAACCTGAGCTTGTCCGCCACCTCCCAGCATCTCAATCGAATGCGGCGAGCCGGGGTCCTGAAGGCGACGAAGGACGGCGTGAACGTCCGGTACGAGCTCGCCGACCGGCACTTCGCTCGTCTGGCCGATGCAGCCTTCTGGTACGCCGAGCACGTGGCTGAGTCCGCTCATCCTGACGGCAACCGCGATCGTCCGACCGCGCCTCTCGACGCCACGTACACCTCGTCGACGAGCTGACCGACGACGCCGTCGAACCGGACCGAACCGGAGCGAACCGGACCGGGTCTGCCGGCGTCGTCGCCGGCGAGGTGCCGGTCGCTGCGCCCCAACCGACCCGGATGGAGCGCAGCGTCCAGCGAAGCTCCGCCTCGTGTGATCAGCCGGCCTCGGGGTAGAGCAGCTCGACGAGCTGCTCGGCCGCCCATGGCATGCCGGGACCGCCGAGGATCGACGGGATGTATGCGTAGGTTCCGGTCTCCGACGCCGGCCAGGTCGGGAACTGGGCCAACAGCGTCTCCTCGGCGCCGGGGTCGAGCGGGAGGTCGGTCAGCACCGCATCGAGCGGTGTCACCGTGAGCTCCTCGACCGAGAGGCTCTCGAACTGTCCGGTGTCCTCGTTCCGGAACGGGTTGACCCCGCCGGCCCGTCGGATGAGGTCCTCGTTCACCCCGCCGGTGTAGACACCGAAGATGTCGGAAGCGTCGGCGGTCGCCGAGAGGAGGGCGACCGGCACGGGATCGCCATCGGGGACGCGGGCCTCGACCTCGGCCATCTTCGCGTCCATCTCGGCCGCGAGCGCCATGGCCTCCGCCTGGCGATCGACGATCTCGCCGAGTTCGAGGAGATCATCGACGACCTGGTCGTAGTCACGATTCCGAAGCGCCTCGGCCTCGTCGGCCGGAGGATCGGCCTTGTCCTGGGCACACATGCTCTGGGGGAGCCAGGTGGCGATCCCGAGTTCGTGAACGTCCTCTCGACTCAGGAATCCCGCCTCCTCGTTGAACGCGAAGTCCGATGCGGTCAGGATCAGATCGGGCGCCATCGCGATGAGCGCCTCCCGACCGGGTTGGTCGGTCGTGATCTCGAGATCGGCGTACATCTCGTTCACGCCCGGGTAGGCCGAGTCGGCGCCGAAGCTGACGAAGAGGTCGATCGCGTCACCGAGACCCCACAAGAGCAACGGCTCCTCGAACGAGTAGAACACGAGGATGCTCTCGGGTGGTCCGTCGAGCGTCGAGCTGACGCCACAGGTCTCGATCGTGAGGGGATACGACGTCGACATGTCGTCGTCGCTCGCCGCCTCCTCGCCGTCGGCCGCGGCTGCGCTGGCGCCGTCGTCAACGGTCTCGGTCGGCTCGGATGCCGATGCGGAGCCGGTGCCGGCGGCATCGTCGTCCGAGTCGCTGCCGCATGCGGCGACGATGAGGAGCATCGGCAGCGCGATCGCTGCGATCCGTCGTGTTCGTGTCATGGTTGGGTGCTTTCTGTTTGCAGGGGGCTGAAGGAGAACTGCGCTCGGCCGGTGTCCGGGTGTGTGCCGACGGATGCACGCACACCGAACACCTCCTCGATCAGGTCGGGGGTGAGCACGTCGCCTGGAGTTCCGCAGCCGACCAGCGATCCGGCCTTGAGGACCGCAACTCGGTCGGCGTAGGCGGCCGCGTGATTCAGTTCGTGGAGCGCGGCGATCACGGTCACCTCGTCGAGGGAGGCCACGAGACCGAGGATCTCGAGCTGCGCCGCGATGTCGAGGTGGTTGGTCGGTTCGTCGAGGATGAGGATCGACGGGTCCTGGGCGAGGGCGCGGGCGATCAGGACCCGCTGCTTCTCGCCGCCTGACAGCGTGTGGAGCACCCGGGAAGCCAGATGGCCTGCGCCGGTCCGCTCGAGGGCGTCGGCGCAGATGCGGTCGTCGGCCGCGCCGATCCGTGCCATGCGGCCGAGATACGGGGTTCGCCCCATGCGGACGACGTCGGCGACGGTGAAGTCGAAGTCGTCCGGCCGCTCCTGTGCGACCACTGCGATCGTGCGGGCGACATCGACCGAGCGCATCCGCACGATGTCGGTGCCGTCGACGATGACCTTGCCGGCGCTGGGACGCAGCGCCCGGTAGAGGGTTCGAAGGAGCGTTGACTTGCCGCTCCCGTTTGGGCCGACCAGCGCCAGGAACTCACCGCCGACGAGTTCGAGCGCGACCGACCGCACGATGGTCGTCGCGCCGACGACCACGTCGACGTCGCGAAGCTCGGCGCCGGTCATCGACCCGACGCCCAGGTGTTGTTGCGGGACATGATCGCCAGGAACGCAGGCCCACCGATGGCGGCGGTGAAGATGCCGATCGGGAGTTCCGCCGGTGCGGCGACCCTGCGGGCAACGACGTCGACGAAGACGAGGAAGACCGCACCACCGAGGACCGCGACGGGGAGCAGCCGTCGGTGGTCTGGCCCGACCGCCAGCCGAGCGGCGTGAGGGATCATCAGACCGACGAACCCGATCCCGCCGGCGACCGAGATGCATGCGCCGGTGACCAGCGAGGCCAGGATCAGGAGCCAGACGCGGTACCGTCCGACGCGAATGCCAAGCGACGCCGCGGTGTCGTCGCCCATCACCAGGGCGTTCATCTTCGGCCCCTGCACGGTCAGCAACCCGCCGACGACGACGAGCGCCGCCGCGGGAATGACGAGGTCCGGCCACTCTGCGCTGGCGAAGCTCCCGAGGAGCCAGAAGATCACCCCTCGCAGCTGGTTCGGCTCGGCCTGCAACTGGAGGAAGCTCGTGACGGCCGAGAAGACGTAGCCGACGGCGACACCGGCCAGGATCAGCCGGGTCGAGGAGACCTGCCCCGCACGCTGACCGAGGGCCAGCGTCAGCAACAACGACCCGAGCGCCCCGAAGAAGGCCGCCGTCGAGAGGCCGAGACCGAAGACGGCCGACGAGCCGAGCACGATCACGGCGACGGCGGCGGCCGATGCGCCGGAGGCCGCGCCGAGGATGTACGGGTCGGCGAGGGGGTTCCGTACCACCGCCTGCAGGCACAACCCGGCCAGCGCCAGCCCGGCGCCGACGATGGCGGCCAGGAGCACGCGGGGCAGCCGAATCGTCCAGATGATCTGCTCGACCTCGGGTGCAACGTCGGGGGAACCGCCGACCAGCCGGGTCGACACGACCTCCCACACCTCATCGGTCGGGATCCCGACGGCGCCGATGCCGGTGGCCACCACGATCGCGACCGGTAGCGCCAGCGCCAAGGCGATCGAGACGACGGGCACCGCCGCACCCGGCAACACGCCCGGCCTCGAACCGGGCGACGCCGTCGATGGCGGCGTCAGGGGCGTCCCGTCGGAGTCGTCCGTCGAGCGGTCGGCGGTCTCACCGCCGTCGTCTGATCGCGTCGGGCCGACGTGTGACGCCTCACGGGCGGGTGTGCTTGACGTCTGTCGTAGTCGCATGGAGCCGCCTCATGAGGGAGTCCACGGTTGGAGCCGTGGACCGGGCCAGCGAATGGGAACCGTTCCCATTGAGGCACATCGCACGGTACCAATTGTTGAGGACATGAGCACGTACTTGAGCATTCCTCGGCACCGGTCGGCAGGGCCGTCGGCCAGATCCTGACTGACTGAGAAGCTCGTAGGCACTGGGCTCGTGTTTGGCCTAGAGTTTAGGACTTGCTCAAGTACGCGAATATGCGGTTCCGCAATGAATGACCTCGAGGTCCACCGTCGGCTCCTCGCCCTTGGTGTTGCCCAGCGATCGGCCCTCCGTCGCGTTGTCGCCCTGGGTCTCGGGGTCTCGGCCACCTATCTCGCCGTCGGCGTGATCACCGCACTCGCCGTCGATCGCGCCTTTGCCGGCAGGCCGCTCTCGGACGTGGCCCCCTTGGTGGCGGTGGCGACCGCGCTGGTCGCCATCCGGGCCGTCCTCATCGCAGCGCGCGAGGGCGCAAGTGCGGAAGCCTCCGTCCGGATCACGGCCGACCTGCGACGCCGGCTGTTGGCCAAGGCGTTCGAGTTGGGGCCGGCCTGGCTGGCCGACCGTCGCGCCGGTGAATTGGACGTCACGCTGGTCGAGGGTGTGCAGCGGCTCGACATCTACTACCGGCGCTTCGCCGCCCAGGCCGTCGTCGCCGGGCTCACGACGCTCACGGCGCTCGCCGTCGTGGCCGTCATCTCACCGCTGGTTGCGCTGGTGATCGTCGGAACGATGGTCCTGATGGTGGTCCTGCCGCACTGGGAGATGAAGCGCCTCACCCTGCGCCTGACCGAAGCGAACGAACGCTACGCCAACCTGTCGTCCGAGCTGGTTGATGCCATGCAGGGAATGACCGTGCTCAAGGCCTACGGGGCCGACGATCGGACCGAGGACGACCTCTACGAGCGCATCATCACGGTGCGCGACGACAACATCGCGTTCTCGCACACCGGCGGCGTCGTGTGGGGGATCATCGGATGGCTGACCGCCATCGGCAACGGGCTGGCGCTGGCAGTCGCCGCGCTCGACCTGGCGGGAGGCGGTACGACGCCGGCGAGAGCATTCCTGGTGCTGTTGCTCGTCGGTGAGTGTCTCCGACCCGTCAATGATCTGAGCCTGGCCTACCACTTCGCGATGACCTCGGTCGACCCGGCACGCAAGATGTTGGCGATCCTCGACCAGCAGCCGGCGACCACCTCACCGACCGAGGGACCGGCACCGGCGACACTCGATGCGACCATCTCGTTCCATGGGGTGACCTTCGCCTACCGACCCGGCGACCCACCTGCGCTAGACCGGCTGGACCTGCAGGTCGACCGGGGCGAGACGGTTGCGGTCGTCGGGCGGTCGGGGGCCGGCAAGTCGACCCTCGTCAACCTGCTCCTCCGCTTCTACGATCCGCAGGCAGGCACCGTCCGGATCGGCGGCTGCGATCTGCGGGACCTGCCGGTGGCCACGATCCGTGCGATGACGGCGGTGGTGTCACAGGACGCACTCGCGTTCCACGGCACGATCCGGGCCAACCTGCTGCTGGCCCGCCCCGATGCGACCGATCAGCAGCTGGCCGCTGCGCTGTCGGCCGCACGCCTCGACGACTTCGTCGCTGCCCAACCCGATCGTCTGGACACGGTCATCGGCGAGCGCGGCGCTCGGCTCTCCGGTGGGGAGCGCCAGCGCCTGGCCATCGCCCGGGCGCTCCTGCAGGACGCACCGATCCTCATCCTCGACGAAGCGACCGCCAGCGTCGACGTCGCCAACGAGACCGCCATCCAGACCGCGCTCGACGAGCTGACCACCGACCGCACCGTGCTCGTGATCGCCCACCGTCTGTCGACCATCGTCGACGCCGACCGCATCGTCGTCCTCGACGACGGTCGCGTCGTCGAGGTCGGTACCCACGCCGAACTGTCCGCCGCCGATGGCCCGTACCGCCAGCTCGTCTCGGCCCAGGAGGCGTGACCGTGTCAACCGCCGACACCGCAACCGTCTCCCGGACCGACGACGCAGACGTTGCGGTCCACACCGCCGTCGCCCGAACGCTTCGTGCGGTTCGGCCACTGGCCGGGCTGCTGCGGCCGTACCGGGCGCTGTTCGTCGGTGCGGTGGTCGCCGACGTGCTGAGCCGCATCCTGCAGGTCGCCGCGGCAGCAGCGGGCGCCTACCTGATCGGGCGTGCGGCGTCCGGCGCATCCGCCGAGGAGCTGTGGCCACTGGTCTGGGTCATCCTGGGGTTGTCGGTGCCCGCTGCGCTGCTGGCCGGGTTGCACAACCTCTGGACCCACCAGATGTCGTACCGGATGCTCGCCGAGCGGCGGCTGACGACCTTCCGCAAGATCCGCGCACTGGCCCCCGCCCACCTCCACCGTTCCCGATCCGGTGACGTCGCCTCCAGCGCCATGGGCGACATGGAGACACTGGAGCTGTTCACCTCCCACATCGTCCCTCCTGCAGTCGTCGCCGTCCTCGTCCCGGGCGCAGCACTCGTCGGGCTCGGTCTGATGCACCCGCTGCTTCCGCTCGTCCTGCTGCCGGTGCTCGTCGCCGTCGCCACCGTGCCCGGCTGGCTCCTCGCACAGGCGAACGAGGACGCCGAGCGCATCCGCGGCGGCGTCGGTCAGCTCTCCGCCGACGTCGTCGACGCGCTGCAAGGCGTTCGCGAGATCGCCTCGCTCGGCGCCGAGGCCGAGATGCTTCGCCGCCTGGACGAGCGCCAGGACCAACTTGCGAAGGCGAACGCACGCCACGGTCGCCGTGCCGGGCGGGAACAGGCTGCGACGGATGGTCTGCTGGCCATCGGTGTCCTCGTCACGGTGTTGGTCGCCGGGTTCCTCGTCGAGGCGGGTCGACTCGAACCGTCGCTGTATCCCGCCTCGATCGTCATCGCGGCCGCATCGTTCGGGCCGGTCATCGCCGTTTCCCGCCTCGCGCAGGAACTCGCCAACATCGCTGCAGCGTTCGAACGAATCGGCCGACTGCTTGACCAGCAGCCCGACGTCACCGACCCGGTCGTGCCCGCCCCGACCCCGGCCGGCACCGGCGCCATCCGCTTCGAGAACGTCACCTTCACCTATCCCGGAACGTCATCCCCCACGTTGCGAGCCGTGTCCTTCGAGATCCCGTCAGGCGCACGGGTGGCGCTCGTCGGCCACTCGGGGGCCGGCAAGTCCACCTGTGCGGCACTGCTGCAACGCCACTTCGACCCGGACGACGGCCGCATCACCATCGACGGTGTCGACCTCCGCGACCTGCCGTCCGCCGAGGTCCGCAACCTCCTGGCGGTGGTACCGCAGGACACACACCTGTTCCGCCGTTCCGTCCACGACAACGTTCGTCTCGCCGACCCAGACGCCGACGACGACGAGGTCGAGTGGACGCTGATCGCCGCACACGCCCAAGGCTTCGTACGCGCCCTGCCGGAGGGTGGTGACACGAGGCTCGGCGAGCTCGGCACCGGACTGTCTGGCGGACAGCGGCAACGCATCGCCATCGCCAGGGCGCTGCTCGCCGACCGCCCACTCGCACTCCAGGACGAAGCCGTCTCGAACCTCGACACCGAGACCGAGCGGGCGATCAACGACGCCTTGGCGACCACCGCCGATGGTCGGACCACGCTGCTCATCGCCCACCGGCCGTCGACGATTCGCACCGCCGACCACGTCGTCGTGCTCGAGCGGGGCGAGGTCACCGCCGCCGGTACCTACGACGAGCTTCTCGCCGTCGCCGGCGGGCCGTTGTCTCGGCTGCTCGACCACGCCGCCGGCTGACCGCAACCCACCGGCTGACCGCAACCCACCGGCTGACCGCGTCGCCTCGGTGACGGTCGACGGGGCCGGTCGGACGGCCACGAGCCACCGCCTCGGGACACCGCTCGACGTGTGCCGGGGCCGGCGATCACCCCCGGATCAGGAGGACGGCGACGGTGTTCACGACGGCGAACAGGGTGACGCCGAACAGATTGGTGTCGATCTCCAGCACCCGTCCCGGCACGTTGAATCGGAAGGGTTCGATGCCGTTGACGTCGCGCAGCGCACCGTCGAACATCCGCATCGATGCGAGCGTGGCGTAGAACGTGACGATCCACACGTAGATGATGGCGCCGGCCAGGTACAGGTGGAACACGTAGTCCTCGGAGTCGCGCCAGAGCAGGACGAGTGCCAGGATGCTCGAGCCGGTCTGGATCAACACCTGCCACACGACGTGGAACCTGGCGTGGGGAGGCCAGAGCGGGTTGGTCGCATGGGTCCTGTTGAAGTCGGCGACCATCGGGCCGACGGCGATGGCGAGGGCCATGAGGGTGATGAGGAGGCGGGGGGCCAGGTTCTGATCGAAGACGGAGTCCATGGCTGACCTCTACGTTCCGGGAAGAGGATTGGCCACTGCCGGCTTCATTCCTGGTCCCGTCCGTGACGGCCTGGCTCCCATCCGGCCGATGCGAGGACGCGGTCGGCGAAGTCGTTCGCTTCGTCTTCGAGCTCGGTCGCCATCGTGTCGTTCCAGCGGTTGAGGAACCCGAAGAGGGAGATCACGCCGACCAGACCGGCGATCTGGTTGTCGTCGAAGTGCTTGCGAAGCTCGTCGAAGTGGTCGTCCGTGGTCGTGTTCGGCACCGAGGCGGCATGGAAGGCAAGCCGGAGCGCCGCACGTTCGGCGTCGTCGAAGTGGTCGCTGGTCTCCCAGAGCCACAGCTCGGCGAGCTTCTCCTCTGGCACACCGAGTCGGTTGGCGCCGGCCGCCGTGTGGGCCTGGCAGTAGCGGCACCCCGATGCGCTCGATGCGATCTGGGCGACCATCTGGAGTAGCGCCGGATCGACGCCGGAGTTGAGGAAGACCGCAGCCCCGACGTCCTGGAAACCTTCGAGCAGGCCGGGCACCCGGGCCATCGTCGGCGCCGAGTTGGGGACGAAGCCGAGGATCAGTCTGGTCGCGTCGAACTGTGGTTCGAGATGGGCGACCTCGTCGGCCGGCAACGGTTCGATTCGTGGCATGGGAACATCCTTTGGTCGGGAAGGGGTCGTTTGGGCGGGGGCGGGTCGGCTGCGGCTCAGTGCGTTGGGCTGGCGCGACCGCCGGGTCGTGGCCGAGCGAGGAGCCAGGCGCCGAGCGCACCGAAAACGATCGAGAGGACGAATTGGCGCGACGACCGCTCCTCGGCGAAGTCCGCCGCGGTCCAGGGTGCGGTCGCGCCGTCGATGGTCTCGGTCGGCGTGGAGATGCCGAGCCAGGGGGACAGGTGCAGGGCGAAGGCGCCAAGCATGATCATGAGCACGAGACCGCTCCCGACCGTCCGGGCCCGGGGGAATCTCGAGGCCGGGGCCAGGAGCAGCACGCCGGCGGCCAGCTCACCGAAGCCGGTTGCGAAGGTCAGGAGCGGGTCGACCCACTCGTAGCCGGACTGGTACTCGATGTACCTGAACGACGGTCCCCGGCCCGTGAACTTGGCGGCCCCGAACACGATGAAGGCAAGGCCAACCAGGACGGCGAGGGTGTTCTCGACGCGTCGCACGTTGCCCCCGGCGCTCAGGCGTCGAGCCCGGCCGGAGCGGCCGAGTCAACAACGCCGACCTCGCCATCGGGCGACGGCCGAGCCAGGTCACGCCCGTAGTGGCCGATGAGGATCGAGGCCAACATGATCGTGATGGTGTTGTACGGGATCAGGTCGACGAAGTAGTCGACGCCGTCGTAGGTGTAGTTCAGGTACATCGACACGAACATGTTCCCGACGGCGAGGATGGCGCCGAAGACCCGGGTCCGTGGGATCAACACGAGGACGCCGATCGCCGCCGCAAACACGTTGCCGGCGATGTTGAGGGCATCGGGTGGGGGCTCGGCGGTCACGTACTCACCGGACCCCGAACCGGAGGCGGCGACGAACATGGCGATCGCCACGATGACGGTGATCACCGTGTACACGATCCGTTCGGTTCGGGTCTCCTGGCCGGAGACCTGCGAGGGGGCGAGGAGTGAGCTCATCAGGTGCGCTTCCTTGTTCTCGGAGCCAGACGCACGGGGCTCGACATCGTTCCAGGTGAGGTTCCAGGTGAGGTTCGAGGTGAGGTTCGAGGTGAGGTTCGAGCTGACGTCGTTCGGCTTGACATGTGGAGCACCGTAGCAAATACTGAGCTGACTCTCAATACTGAGTTTCAACTCAATTTTTGTCTTGGTAACCGAAAGGTCTGCGCCATGAAGTTCCTTCGCCTCCTGTTCACGACGATCCGAGGTCTGTTCACGATCCTCGGCATGATCGCCGCCGTCGCCGCAGTCGTGATCGCCTACTTCCTGATCACCGGCCCTCCCGGACAGGGCGAGGAGATCGTGCTGGAGCCGAAGGGCGAGATCCCGGTCGTGTTCGACATCGGTCTCGACCCTCTCGCCGGCGACGAGATCGGGCTGGTCTACCAGTCCTGGCTGTCCCCCCAACAGGAGGCGGAGGAAGAGGAGGACGTCCCACCCGGCGCACCGGAGGTCTTCCTGTCGACGGAGCCGTCGACCGACCGGGAGGAGCGGGCCTCGCGGGGCCACGGCACCGTCGCCTTCAACCGCGAGCTCAGCCGGGCCTACGTGCACATCGAGGTCGCCAACATCGACCCGGACGACATCAACCTCGTGCACATCCACTGTGGACGACCCGGCCAGCTCGGGCCGATCATGGTCGACTTCGGCGCGACCGGCGACGTCGCCGACTACTTCGCCGATGGGGTGCTCTCCTACGAGGTCACCAACGACGACATCGCGGCCGCAACCCAGGGCGAAGGCATCGTCGGGGCACTGACCGCCGGTTGTCCGATCGTGCAGGCCATCCCCGGTGATCGGCACCGCACGATCGCCGGGATGGCCCACATCGCCGCCGAGGGCGAGCTGTACATCAACATCCACACCGTCCAGCAGACCTTCTACGGCGACATCCGCGGCCAGCTGCAACCGGTGCCCCAGGACCAGATCGATGCCGCCGTCGTCAACCTCCCGGCGGCCGTCGGCTAGCGCCGGCCGCAGCCTCGAAAACTCCCAACACGCCCCACCACGAAGGAGACCAGCCCCTGATGACCACACCGCCGTCACTACGACTGAGCCACACGACCATGACGGTCGAGGACCTCGACGTCATGCTCGACTTCTACTGCAAGGTCCTCGGCTTCCGCGTCACCAACCGAGGCACCGTCGGAGACGACTCCGACATGGCCTTCATCTCCCAGGACGCCTCCGAGCACCACCAGATCGTGTTCGTGACCGGACTCGACGCGGGCGACCACCACTTCGTGATGTCCGACCACCTGGCGTTCCGGACCGGGAGCCTCGACGATCTGCGGGCGATCGCAGCCAAGCTCGACGAGGCGGGCGTCGACGTGGTCATCCCCATCGACCACGGCAATGCCTGGGCCCTCTACTTCAACGATCCCGAGGGCAACGGCCTCGAGTGCTTCGTCGACTCGCCGTTCCACGTGGCCCAGCCCTTCGCCGGGCGGCTCGACCTGTCGGCGACCGACGACGAGGTGACCGCAGCGACCCGGGCCCAGATCGAGGAGCTCCCGGAGTTCGCGCCGATGAGCGATTGGCGCAGTGCGTTCGAAGCCCGCCTCGCCGAGGACGGCTGAGCCATGGACATCGGGATCAACGGGTCCAACACCCTGCTCAGCGCCGATCTCGACTCGATTCGAGTCGACATCACGGCCGCAGAGACCGACGGGTTCAGCGCCTACTGGCTCGCCCAGTCCGGCAGCGTCGATGCGCTCACCGTCTACGCCGCCCACGGCGCCGACACCGGCGCGGGAACGGGCGTGACCGAACTCGGCACCGCCGTCCTACCGACGTGGACGGTCCACCCCCAGGCCGTTGCCGCACAGGCGATGACGACGCAGGCGGCGATCGGTGGCCGACTCGTCCTCGGCCTCGGGCTGTCGCACCAGCCGACCGTCGCCGCCCGATGGAAGCTCGAGTGGGAGCGGCCCGTCCGCCAGATGCTCGACTTCCTCGACATCCTCCAACCGCTCCTCGCTGACGGGACAGCCGAACACCAGGGGCACTTCTGGAGCTACAGCGGCGACATCCAACGGATCGGGCCACCGCCGAGGGTCATGCTCGCTGCCCTCGGTGCACAGATGCTCGGAGTGGCCGGCCGGCGGACGGATGGAACGGTGCTGTGGTGCGTCGGGCGGAAGACGCTGCAGGACCACATCGCCCCGACCATCGGCGCTGCGGCCGCCGAGGCCGGCCGACCGAGTCCGGCGATCGTGTGCTCGCTCCCCGTCTGGGTCACCGACGATGCACCCGCCGCTCGGGCGTTCCTCGACGCCGTCCTGGCCAGCTATGCCGAGTTGCCGAGCTATGCCGCCATGCTCGAACGCGAGGGTGTCTCGGGAGTCGGTGAGCTCGCCATCGTCGGCTCCGAGGGCGAGGTCACCGATCGGATTGGTGCGCTGGAACAGGCCGGCGCCACGCAGCTCTCCGCTGCGCCCGTCGGGGGCTCCCCAGACGAGATCGAACGTACCCGAGCGGTCCTGGTCGCCGCGCACCGCGAGAGGAAGGGCTGACATGGATCTCGGCATCGACGGACGACGGGCGATCGTGTGCGCATCCAGCCGGGGACTCGGCTTCGCCTGTGCCGACGCACTCGCGGCCGAAGGCGTCGACATCTGGATCAACGGGCGCGACGCCGATGCGCTCAACGAGGCCGCGGACGAGCTGCGCCGACACGGTCGTCAGGTGACGATCGTCGCCGGTGACATCGCCGCCGATGAGACACGGGTGGCGCTGCTCCAGTCCTGCCCGGAACCGGACATCCTCGTCAACAACAACGGTGGCCCGCCGCCAGGCCGGTTCCGGGACTGGGGACGGGTCGAGTGGCTCGCAGCCATCGATGCGAACATGTTGGCGCCGACGTTGATGATCCGAGCCGTCCTGGACGGGATGGTCGAGCGTGGCTTCGGACGAATCGTCAACATCACATCGGCGATGGTCAAGACCCCGCTGTCGCCCATGGGGCTGTCGACCGGTGCCCGCACCGGTCTGACGTCGCTCACCAAGGCGCTGTCAAAGGACGTGGCGCCGGCGAACGTCACCCTCAACAACCTGTTGCCGGAGCGGTTCGACACCGAACGGCAACGCCACATGGCCGAGCTTCGGTCGGCCATCGGCGGCGTCTCCATCGAGGAGGCCTACGACGAGATGCGGGAGTCCATCGCCGCGAAGCGGCTCGGCCAGCCACACGAGTTCGGAGCCGCCTGCGCCTTCCTGTGCAGCGCACAGGCCGGTTACATCAGCGGCCAGAACCTGCAACTCGACGGCGGGAGCTACGGAGGTCTGCTGTGAGCGAGGAAGTTGCGGGACCGCACGACACGATCGAGGTCGACGTGTTGATCGTCGGAGCCGGGCCGGTCGGCCTCCTCGGTGGCGTGTTGGCAGCCGAGCACGGTCTGCGAGCGCTCGTCGTCGAGCGCCGGGACGGTCCGCAACGGTCGCCGGCCGCCCATGTCGTCAACGCTCGGACGTTCGAGATCTGCCGGCAGGCCGGCCTCGACATGGACCGTATCGCCAATGCCTGCCAGGACCCGTCGGAGGCCGGGCACGTCAACTTCCTGACCAGGCTCAACGGCCATCTCGTCGGGCGGATGCCGTTCGAGCGGCAGGGCGACGAGAACCTGGCGGTCACCCCGACCCCGCTGCGGAACCTGTCGCAGCACCGGTTCGAACCGATCCTGGCCGACGAGCTCCGATCGCGATCGGGTGCCGAACTCCGGTATGGCCACCGCTGGGAGCACTCGACCCCGGATGCCGACGGCGTGACGTCGATCATCACCGACCTCGGGAGCGAGACGCCCATCGAGGTGCGGAGCAACTACGTCATCGGTTGCGATGGCGCCGGCAGCCGGGTCCGCAAGCTGCTCGACATCGAGATGCTCGGGCCGCCACTCATCCAGTGCACCCTGGCGATCAACTTCGCCGCTGATCTTCGATGGCTGATCGCCGACCGGCCCGGCGTCCTGCACTTCATCCTCGACCCCGCGGCCGACGGTGTGTTCGTGCAACACGACGCAGCCGATGACTGGGTGTTCATGCACGGCATCGATCCATCGACCGAGTCCGTCGACGATTACGACGACGCCCGATGCCTCGAGGTGATCCGCGCCGCAGCCGGTGCCGACATCGATGCGACGATCCTCGGCCGCGGGACCTGGTGGATGAGCGCCCAGACGGCGACCTCGATGGGTGGAGGCCGTCTCTTCCTGGCCGGCGATGCGGCCCACCGCTTCCCGCCGACCGGCGGCCTCGGCCTCAACAGTGGCGTCGCCGACATCCACGGGCTGCTATGGCGGCTTCGAGCGATCGACGCCGGCTGGGCTGACCCGGAACTGCTCGACAGCTATGACCGGGAGCGGTTGCCGGTCGCCCGGCACAACTCCGACCAGTCGCTCACGAATGCCATGAAGATGCTGCACCTGGCCGAGGCGCTGGGTCTCGACACCGAGCCGACGACCGACCAGCTGCTGCGGGCCGTGGCCGACGAATCCCGGGTGGCGGCGATCGCCGAGGCCGTCGAGCTCCAGGAGGAGCACTTCGACCTCGTCGGTCTGCAACTCGGCTACGTCTACACCGACGGCGCGGTGGTGGCCGAGCCGGCCTGCGACGAGCCCCCGAATGCCCGCCGGTACGTGCCGTCGGCCCGGCCGGGGGCCCGGCTCCCACACGCCTGGCTCGATGCCGCCGGCGGGCGCTCGACACTCGACCTGGTCGACCTGTCGCAGCCGACGCTGCTGTCGTTCGGCGATCACGACGCCTGGGAAGCGGCCGCCGCCGATCTCTCCGCCCATCCTCCCGCCGCCGACGTCCCCGTCGTCCACGTCCCCGTCGTCCACGTCCGCATCGGCGACGGTTCGCCCGCCCCTGCGGGATGGCAGGAGCGCTGTGGGGTCGGGTCGACGGGTGCGCTGCTCGTCCGGCCCGATCAGCACGTGGCGTTCCGGGCGGTCGATGTCGGCGGCGCCGACGGGCTCGCTTCCGCATTGCGTACCGTGGCCGGGCGGGACTGATGGCGATCAACGTCGCCCGGTATGCCCGAGGAGGCCGCACCGGTTGGGGTGTGGTCGAGGGGGATGCCCTTCGCCCGATCGCCGGCGAGTACCCGACGACGGCGGCGTTCGTGCGGGAGGCAGCCGCTGCGGTCCTTGCAGGCGACGCCGTCACCGACGAGCCCATCGCACTCGACGACGTGGCGGTCCTCTGCCCGGTCACCACCAACCAGCAGTTCCTGTGCCAGGCGGTCAACTACCGCAGTCACATGACCGAGTCGGGCCTCGACCCGGCGTCGAGCCCGTTCAACGTGTTCTTCCGCAAGGCGTCGTCGTGCCTGGCGGCCGCCGACGTCGACATCGCCGTCCCCGGGCATGTCGAGTTCTGCGACTACGAGGTCGAGATCGGTCTGGTGCTCCGGCAGGCCGTTGCGGGCGGGATGTCGGTCGACCGCGACCGGCTGGTCGAGCACGTCGCCGGCCTGGTGGTCGTCAACGACGTCAGCGCCCGTGACGTGCAACTCGCGGAGGGTCAGTTCTACAAGGGGAAGAGCTACCGGACGTTCGGGCCGGTCGGGCCGTGGTTGACCCTCGTCGACGCCGACGACCTGGCGAGGTTCGACGAGTTGCGTCTTCGCTTGTCGGTCAACGGCGAGGTCCGACAGGACGGCCGGGCCGTCGACATGATCCACACGCCGGCGCCCTCCCTCACGGAGCTGTCGACGATCCAGGACTGGGGCCCCGGCGATCTGCTGGCAACCGGCACCCCGGGTGGTTGTGCGCTGCAGGCCCCGCCGAGACCGCTGGCGTCGATCGTGCAGCTGCTGTCGCCGAAGCGACGGGCGGCACTCGTCCGCCGTTCGGCGGCGGGCAACGATCGCCGCCTCGTCGCCGGCGACGTGGTCACCGCCAGCATCCGCACCGACGACGGGGCGATCGACCTCGGTGAGCAGCGGACCAGGGTCGTCGGCGCCGAACGGACCTGAGTGCCGGTCGATGCGGGGGGCCTGATGGACCGGGGGCGAGAGGGACCCAATGTTGAGAATGTCCTCAGTATTGAGAGTCCTGCCGTGCTACGGTGTTCATCGATGAGCGGCTCGAAGGCGACGCCGACCCGCACCCGCGGGTACAAGAAGAAGGAGCGCACCAGACGCCAGCTCGTCGATGCCGCGATCGAGGAGATCGCCCAGACCGGTGAAGCGTTCACGATCCTGGACGTGACCAAGCGGGCCGACGTCTCGAACGGCACGTTCTACAACTACTTCGATGACCGCGACGCACTCGTCGACGCCGTCATCACCGAGGTCGTCACGGCGTTCACCGACACGAGCGCAGAACTCGTGACGCTCGACGACCCGGTTCGGAGGTTCGCGGCGATCACGGCCCTCCTCCTCGAACGCAGCGCCGCCAATCCCCAGCTGGCCAAGGTGCTCCTCCGGCTGCACTCGGTCGCCTACATCGATACCTCGACCGGCGACCCGTTCCGCCACCTCCGCAACGACCTGGCGGCGGCATCGGAGCAGGGTCGGCTGGCGCGGGAACCGACGGAGGCTGCGATCGACCTCGTCACGGGCACCCTCTCCCGGGCCGTCCTGCGGCTGACGACCGGCACGGCCCCGAACGGGTACCGCCGGGACGTGATCAGCCTCCTGCTCACGAGCTTCGGACTCGATCAGCTCGAGGCCGAGGGGATCGCCGACGAAGCCGTCGCCGGAGCCCCGGAGCTCGACCTCGCCTACCGTTCGACCGATTCCCCGTAGCGCCGTCCGGTCTGGTCGTGCGTCGCTCTAGAACGAGTCCCACCGTTCGAGGCGGTCTCCGTTCTCGTCGTAGGTCGTGATCGACTCGAGTGCGCCGAGCGTGTCGGCCGGGTCGCCCTCGACGCCGGGAATCGTCACGAGGAAGAAGTCGACGGGAAAGGGGTGGTTCCTCGCTTCGGGGGACTCGCTGATCGTCGAGCCGTCCTCGAGGTGGAAATCGATCCGGCTGACATCGAGGGCGACGTAGCCGGCGAGCAGCGACTGGTCGTCGACGATGACCGAGGACCACGCCTCGATGAGGCCGACCGTCCCATCGAGCTCGAGATCGAGGCAACAGCCGGAGGTCTGACTGCGCCGTCGATCGCCCGACCCACCTGGATCCTCTCCGAGCCGTGAGGCGACGTAGGAGCCGCTCGGACCGGCGATCGACAGCGTGTGCGGCGTGCCGTCGAACAGCTCGGTCGCAACGTCGACGTACGGTCCATCGACACGGTCGATGATGGCGACGGGCAACTGGGCGACGTCGATCGGGCGCAGGTCCCGCATCGCCAGCACCTCGGCGACCCGCGCCGGGTCATCGACGGGTGGCTGCGGGCCGACGACGGCGACGAGGAGATCGTCGGCGCGGCGGACGGCCGACCGGTCGGTCTCGACCTCCACCCACCCGTCGTCCTCGGACAGTGACTCCGGGTCGAGCACGGACGTGTCGACGACCGACCGGTCGATCGGGTCGACGTGGATCCTCGCGATCGCACCACTGTGGTGCACGAGCTCAGTGTGCTCGCTCGATCCGTCACGGTAGGCGTACCGCACACGCCACCCGTCCGGCAGCGCGGCCGGGAAGGCCCACGCGCCGCTCCCCACCCAATCGACGCTCCGACTCGCGGCCGCCGAGGCCTGCACGCGTTCCGAACCGTCTCCTGTCGCTCGAACGGACCACGCCAGACCGGCAACGACGAGCACCACGGCCGCGCCAGCGGCGAGCACCGAACGGAGCGGTCGGCGGCGCTCCGCAACACCGGGAGCGGCCACGACGCCCGCCACCATCGGGCCAGGAGTGGCGGCGCGTCGACCGCTCGACGTCGCCGAGGCCCCCTCGATCTCGACCTCGAGCATGGCCCGATGTCGGGCAACGACCTCCGGGGACGGGGCTCCGACCTCCGGCCGACTGGCGAGCAGCTGTTCATCGGTGTTCATCGGCTCGGTGCCTTTCGTGGTCGTTTGATCGGGGTTGGCGGTCGGCGTGGTCCGGCTCCGCCGACCGGATGCGGGACCTGGCGCGGGCGAGCCTCGAGCGGACCGTGCCGACCGGGATCTGGAGCGCGTCGGCGATCTCCGCATAGGAGAGTTGTTCCCAGACGTTGAGCACGAGCACCTCCCACTCGTCATGCGGCAGCTCGCGGAGCGCGTGCTGCGCCTGGCGCGCCCGCCCCGACAGGGCCTCCGCGTCCTCGACCAGCGACGGGCCGCTGTCGTCCTGAGGTCGCAGCGCGGCCAAGCGCCGCACGGCACGCCGATCCCGGCTGGCCGACCGGTACGACATCCGGAGCGTGTTGGCCGCGATGCCGTAGAGCCAGGACTGGACACGACCGAGCGCAGGATCGAAGCGATGGCGGCTGGCGAACGCCGACACGAACACCTCACCGGTGAGATCGTCGGCCGCCTGCGGGCCGGCGGCCCGGGCCAGATACCGCCAGATCACGCCGTGATACCGGTCGAACACCGACCCGAAGCGAGCCGGTTCATCGACCGACCTCACGACGGCTTCGGCAGACGGATCCACACTCGATACTTTGCCGATCCCGCCACCGAGTTCGCGACCGATCGGGCGATCGGCTGCGAACGGCTCGCCGTGTCGAGCCCCGATGTTCGAGGCGTCCCCCGGTGGCGTCGGCTACCAGTTGTTCCGGTTGGCCTCGGCCGTCGTCTGCCAGTCGGCGAGGGCCGAGATGAACGAGCCGATGTCGGAGTCGGCGTCGGCCTGTCTCGCCGTGACCTCCATGTCGGCCAGGAAGTCGCCGAGGTTCTCGCTCGGCAGGTCGCGGATCCACTCCCCGAGATCGCGCTGCTCCACCTGCACCAGGTGGTCCCGCACGGCGCGCAGGTCGTCGAGGATGGCGGCCTGGACCGCCCGTTGGTGCCCGTCGCCGGCGTCGAAGGCGCGACCACACCGCTCGATGAGGTCGTCGAGGAACGCAGGGGTCACGGTGGGGCGGGCCACCCGGTCGATCGTAGGGCAGCCGGTGGTCGGAACCGAGAACGTCGTGTCGGCATCACCGTCGCTCGACGCCGTCGGATGCGACATCCTGCCCGGACGGGTCGAGATCCAGGTCCGTCTCGGTGGCCGGCGCCTGCGGCGCCAGCAGCTCGGCCGCGGCCCTGGCCCCACCGAGGTTGCCGGCCGCGGGCCCGAGGGTGAGCGCCGCCAGCGCGCCGAGGATCACCAGACCGTCTTCCCAGTGCAGCCGGTCGTCGAGGATCGGCCAGCCATCGACGTGGGGGGCGCCGTCGGCCGCACGCCGGGCGAGGACCGGCTCGGCTCGCACGTCCGGGCATGATCCGGTGGCGACCCAGACTCGGTCGACCCGGACCTCTGCGCCGCCGAAGCCAACCACCGCACCGTCGCCGTCCGGCCAGGCGGACAGATCCCCGGCGTCGCTGAACCAGCGGACCGAGGCGTCGGCGAGCGACTTGGCGAGGTCCGCGGTCATCGACCCTCGACGCACCCGTTCAACCACGTGGCGTCGCTCCCGAGGGTCAGCGATCGACCGGAACGGGACCAGGTGGTCGTCCATCAGCCAGCCGGCGTCGACGTCGAGATTCACGATTCGCTGTGGCCCGCGACTGACGAGCACGACGTCGGCCCCGGCTCGGGCGGCGACCAGGGCCAGCTGGCCGGCGGTCTGACCGCCGCCGAGCACGGCGAGACGCTGACCGGCGGTGACGGTCGTGACGTCGACCTCTGCGCTGTGGACGATCGCCTCGCACCGGTGGACGGCGTGAGGAACGGTCGGGACCCGAGGGTTGCCGGCCCACACGACCCGCCTGGCCTGCACCGTCGAGCCGTCACCGAGGGTCGCCGCCCAACCCGACGTCGGCCCGTTGGCCGCCGGTTGCAGGTCGACGACC
Organism: Actinomycetota bacterium; assembly: GCA_039195375.1. Classification (GTDB taxonomy): domain Bacteria; phylum Actinomycetota; class Acidimicrobiia; order Acidimicrobiales; family SZUA-35; genus JAHELU01. The sequence goes on along the minus strand of JBCCVL010000012.1, from coordinate 21,031 downwards.
GTGGCCGGCAGGACGCGCTGCGAGAGTCCCGTTCGCGCTGCCAGGTCTCGGCAGAACCGGGCGAACACCGACGTCGTCGGGCGACGAAGTGCACCTCGGAGGGGCTCGCCCGATCGGTCGGTTGGTCGGTTGTTGTAGTCGTTGGCATGGAGCAACGCCATCTCGTCCGGGTCCGGGTGGTGCACCCCGGGGCTGCGGAGCACGTCGATCCGCTGCTGGTCGAACTGGCGATCCCACGCATGCATCCAGCAACCAGCCGGATCGACGGCGAGGAGGTGGTCAACGGTCGCCGGCCGATCGCACACCCACCGGGACACGACCGTCAGGGCATGGGGCCCCGCCCCGACGACGAGCGTGTCGATCTCGATCATCGAGCGCTTGCGGCGCGGTGGCCGGGTTCGACCCGGTTCGTGCTCGGTGTGGGAGCGGATCGTGGCACGAGCGGCTCCTTTCGGGTCGCGATGGGTGACGCCAGTAACGATACTGGTTCTCATTCTCATGCTAGTGTTCCGGTCATGTCGACCGCCCAGACCACACGCCCGGCCACGAGCGGCGCCGACAGCCGCCTGCCGGTGACGGTGCTGTCCGGCTTCCTCGGATCGGGGAAGACCACGCTGCTCAACCACGTGCTCACCAACCGCGACGGCAAGCGGGTGGCGGTCATCGTGAACGACATGTCGGAGGTCAACATCGACGCACAGCTCGTTGCCGACGGTGGCGCCCACCTCGACCGGGTCGAGGAGCGCCTGGTGGAGATGAGCAACGGCTGCATCTGCTGCACGCTGCGGGAAGACCTGTTGGAAGAGGTGGCGAAGCTGGCCAGGGCCGGCCGGTTCGACTACCTCCTCATCGAGTCGACCGGCATCTCGGAGCCGCTGCCGGTGGCCGAGACGTTCGTCTTCACCGACGAGCTCGGCGTCGCTCTCTCCGACATCGCCCGGCTCGACACGATGGTGACCACCGTCGATGCGGCTGCGTTCCTCGACGACTACCAGGCGCCCGACTTCCTGCAGACCAGGGGGATCGCCGTCGGCCCGGAGGACGAGCGGAGCATCGCCAGCCTGTTGGTCGACCAGGTCGAGTTCGCCGACACCATCGTCGTCAACAAGGTCGATCTCGTGTCCGAGCCGGAGTTGGAGCGCCTGGTTGCGATCCTGCAGGGGCTCAACCCCCGGGCCGACGTGCTCACGACCTCATACGGGCGGGTCGACCTCGACGAGGTGCTCGACACCGGTCGCTTCGATTTCGACGAAGCGGAACAGGCCGCTGGGTGGATGGCGACCATGCGGGGCGAGGAGACCCCGGAGACCGACGAGTACGGGGTCACCAGCTTCGTGTGGCGGGCCCGAGCGCCCTTCCACCCCGAACGACTGCACAAACTGCTGTCACACGGCTGGCCTGGTGTCCTCAGGATGAAGGGCTACTCGTGGATCGCCAGCCGTCCGGAGCAGGCGTGGGAGCTGTCCAAGGCCGGGCGGATGACCGGCTACCAACCGCTCGGCCTGTGGTGGTCGGCGGTCGACACGGCACGCTGGCCGACCGATCCGGCCGCCCGATCCGAGATCCTGGCGGCCATGGAGGATCCCTGGGGCGATCGCCGCCAGGAGATCGTGGTCATCGGCGTCGACATGGACGAGGACGGGATCCGGGCCGACTTCGACCGGTGTCTGCTCGATGCCTCGGAGCTCAACCGTGCATGGTCGGACTGGCGGTCGCTACCCGACCCGTTCCCCGCCTGAACGTCGCACCGCGTGCCCGTGGTGGGCGCAACGTGGCTCAGCGGGGGAGGAGTGCGGCCTCGAGCTCGAGGTGGGTCCGGGCGACGGGCAGCCGGGGGCGCAGGTCCTCCATTGCCGGCGCCGGCCGGAACAGCACCGCCCGATCGGCCGCATCGAGCATCTCGACGTCGTTGAACGAGTCGCCGGCGGCCGCGACCCGGTAGCCGAGGGACTGGAACCCCTCGACGGCGGCCCGCTTGGCCGAAGGGGTGCGGATCGATGCATCGACGATCCGGTCGCCGTGGAGCGTCAGGCGATGGCACAGCGTGAAGGGGTGTCCGATCGCATGGAGGAGCGGCCAGGCCAACTGCTCGTAGGTGTCGGACACGATGACGACCGGCACCTCGGCCCGGAGGCGCCTCAGGACCTCGGCCGCCCCCGGCAGCGGTTCCAGGGCACGCACCACCTCGACGAGGACGCTGAACGGGATCTCGTTGGCGTCGAGGATGCGGAGGCGGTTGGCCATCAGCTCGTCGTAGTCGGCCACCTCCCGGGTGGTGCGTCGCAACGCCTCGACGCCGGTCGCCTCGGCCACTGCGACCCAGATCTCCGGCACCAGCACGCCCTCGAGATCGAGCGCGACCAGCCACTGCTCCGACCGCTCAGTGGTGATGGTGCTGACCGTGCTCGTGCGAGTGGCCGTGCTCGTGCGAGTGGCCGTGCCGGTGTTCGGCGGCGAGGTGTGAGTGGCCGACCCCGATCGGCTGACCGGCCTTCTCCTCCATGCCGGGGAAGGGTGCCCGATAGGCGCAGGTGTCGCAGTTGACCGTCGGCCGCCCCTCGACCGCCTCCCGGTACCGCCGCTCGATGACGGCCGTCAACCGGGGGTCGGGACCGAAGTAGCCGGCGTCGACCACCTCGACGCCGGTCCGCTCGCTGAACTCGGCGATCTGGTCCCTGGCCCGCTCGATCAGCTTGCCGTTGCACAGGAACCAGAAGAACAGCGCCACCCGCTCGTGGCCGAGCCGGGCGACCAGGTCGAGCGCGTCCGGCGTGAGGGGCCAGGTCATGCCGGTGAAGCCCATCTGCAGAAATCCGCTGTCGACCCACTCGGCCAGCATCCGACCGGCCTTGGAGGCCTCGGCGTTGGCGTCGGGGTCGGAGGTGCCCCGGGCGATGACGACCAGCGGGAGTCCGGCGCCGTCGACCCTCGTCAGGTTGTCCGCTGCGATCTCGATCAGCTCCGGCACCGCGCCGAGGGGCGAACCGAAGGCGATGTCGATCGTCGGGTGCCGCAGTCGTGACTCGACCACGATCGCCGGAACGTCGCTCTTGGCGTGGCTGGCGCCCAACAGCATCAGGGGCAGCACCACGATCCGGCGACAGCCGCGGGCCACCATGGCGTCGAGGACGAGGCCAGCCGGCGGGTTGGTCATCTCGAGGAAGCCGACCTCGACGATGAGGTCCGGCATGGCGGCCTGGGCCTGGTCCCCGATCCGATGCATCTGCTCGGCGCTGATCATGCACCGGGAGCCGTGCCCGACCAGCAGCAGCCCTTCGGGGGCGCTGGCGGGGCCCCGAGGCGGCCGTTCGGGCGGCGCGGCCGAGGACCGCAGGGGAATGGAGACGGTGCGCTCAACGAGCATCGAGCACCTCCTGGCTGATCGTACGGATCGTGGTCGAGGCGGTGGTCGGGTCGAGATCGGCTGCAGCCAGGCAGGGGCTGTCCATCGCCTCGGCCAGGCGAGACGCCAGACCGAGGCGGGGCACGGCCCGCTCGCAGTCGAGGACCAGGCCGGCAACGCCGGAGCGGCGCAGCTCGGTCGCCGCCTCAACGGCGTCGTCGAACGCGTCCGGGGTGCCGCTGGCCCGCCCGTCCGAGATGACGACGACAAACGGGCTGCGCCCCTGGTCCCGCCGGGACCGGGCGAGGTCGAGGGCCTGTCGCAGACCGGCGGCCAGCGGCGTGGCCCCGCCCGTCCGCAGGGTCGTCAGGCGGTTGCGGGCGACCTCGACCGACCCGGTCGGGGCCAGCACGACCTCGGCGCCGTCGCCGCCGAAGCGCACGAGAGCGACGTGGTCACGTCGTTCGTAGGCGTCACCGAGCAACCCGAGGGCGGTGCCGGTGGCCAACTCGGCTCGTTGGTCCGCTCCCATCGAACCGCTGGTGTCGACCACGAGGATGAGCAGGGTCCCGGCGGGACGCTCCCGGATCGCCTGGCGGAGGTCGCCCGCCTCGATCCTGGCGTCTGGCTCGTGCCGGCGACGATCGGCCAGCTGGCGAACGGTCGCGGCCACGGCGATCGGCCGGGTGCTGCCAAGGTCGAAGGCCACGTCCCGGACGAGCCGCCCGCCGTCGCCCTCGGCCATCGCCCGTCGGCCGACCGTGGCGACGCCGGCCGGAGCCTCGGGGGACACGGCGTCGGTCGGCGCCCGACGATCGGCGCCGACGATCATCGGTGCGGTCGGCGGGGACGAGCCAGGGGCTGGCGACGGGTCTGCTTCGCGTTGATGGGCGTGCTCCGGCGGCGCCGCTCGGCCATCGCCGGCTGGCTCGGTCGGGTCCGGCGGCGGGTCGGCGGGCGAGGGCGGTCCGTCGAGGGTGTCGTCGATGGCCTCGCCCAGCTCCTCCGGCGGCAGGACCGGCGGATCGAACGGGTTCCGACGGCTGCGATGGGCCAGCACGAGCGGGGCCACCCGGCGCAGGTCGTCCTCGTCGGCCACCGTCCGCCCGGCCAGGGCGGCGTTGGCGGCCGCGGCCCGGCAGAGGACGAGGTCGGCCCGGAGCCCCTCGGCCCCGACGGCCAGGGCCAGACGCGAGGCGGTCTCGATCAACTCGTTCGGCACGGTCGCCGGTCTGGCCGCGGCCAGCACCGCCCGGAGCCGCTCGGCTTCGACGATCGGCTCGTCGTCGGTCGTGGTCAGGGGAGCCCGGTCGTCGCCGACCCCGACCCCGTCGAACCGCAGCCGGCGGCGGACGGCTTCGGCCCGGTCGAGCGGATCGACGCTGGCCGCGATCTGGACCGACAGCCCGAACCGGTCCAGCAGCTGGGGCCGCAGCTCACCCTCCTCCGGGTTCATCGAACCGACCAGCACGAACCGGGCGTCGTGGTGGTGGGAGACCCCGTCGCGCTCGATCCGGTTCCGCCCCGAGACCGACACGTCGAGCAGGGTGTCGACCAGGTGGTCGGCCAGCAGGTTGATCTCGTCGACGTACAGCACACCGCCATCGGCGGCGGCCAGCAGACCCGGTGTCACGGCCAGCTCGCCGCCGGTCAGCATGGCGGCCACGTCGATCGTGCCGATCAGCCGGTCCTCGGTGGCGCCGAGGGGGAGGTCGACGAACGACGCCTCGCCCGGGAGCAGGTCGGCCAGGCCGCGGGCCAGGGTGGTCTTGGCCGACCCCTTCTCCCCCCGCAGCAGGACGCCGCCGATGCCGGGGTCGACCGCCAGCAGCTGGAGCGCCAGCTTGGCGTCGTCTTGGCCGACGACGGACGTGAACGGGAACCGACGGTCGCCGGCTCCGGCGACGCTCATCGCGACTCCTCCCAGCCCTCGGCCTCGAGGATGGCCTGCTCGAGCGTGACCCTCGCCTCCTCGGAGGCGTGCCACATGCCCCGCTGGTTCGCCTCGAGCAGACGCTCCGCGATCGAGCGGAGGGCCCAGGGGTTCGACTCGGCGAAGAACTTCCTGGTGTCGGGGTCGGCGACATAGGCCTCGGTGACCCGCTCGTACATCCAGTCCTCGACCACCTTGGCCGTTGCGTCGTAGCCGAAGAGGTAGTCGACGGTGGCGGCCAGCTCGAACGCCCCCTTGTAGCCGTGTTGGCGCATGGCGTCGATCCACTTCGGATTGATGACCCGGCTCCGCACCACCCTGGCCGCTTCCTCGGCCAGCGTCCGGACCCTCGGGTTGGCGGGATCGGCGGAGTCGCCGAACCAGGCCTTCGGCTCGCGTCCGGTGAGGGCCCGGACGGCGGCGATCATGCCACCGTGGTCCTGCAGGTAGTCGTCCGAGTCGAAGATGTCGTGCTCGCGGTTGTCCTGGTTCTTGACCGCGACGTCGATGGCGGCGAACCGGCGGCGCATGGCCTCCGGCTCCTCGGTGCCGAACCGCTCCCGGCCGTAGGCGAAGCCGGACCAGGCCAGGTAGACCTCGGCCAGGTCGGCGTCGCTCCGCCAGTTCTTCGATTCGAGCACGGGCAGGATGCCCGAGCCGTAGCCGCCCGGTGGCGGACCGTAGATACGGGCATCGGCGTTGCCCACGGCGGCGATCGGGTTCAGTTCCGGCGGCTCGTCGAGGGCGGCCACCAGCTCGACCGCCTCGTCGAGCAGGGCGATGACGTGGGGGAAGGCGTCGCGGAAGAACCCGGAGATCCGGAGGGTCACGTCGACCCGGGGGCGGCCGAGCTCGTCGAGCGGGATGACCTCCAGGCCGGTGACCCGGCCGCTCTCGTCGCTCCACGTCGGCCGGACCCCGAGCAGGGCAAGCGCCTCGGCCGCATCGTCGCCGGTGGTCCGCATGGCCGCCGTACCCCACAGGACCAGGCCGACGGTCACCGGGGCGGCGCCGGTCTCCTCGACGTGTTTGGTCACCAGCCGGTCGGCCAGCGTCGAGCCGACGTCCCAGGCCAGCGTCGATGGGATGGCCTTCGGGTCGACCGAGTAGAAGTTGCGGCCGGTCGGCAGCACGTGGGCGCCGCCACGGCTGGGGGCGCCGCTCGGCCCGGCCGGCACGTAGCGGCCCGCCAGCATGCGGAGCAGGTTGGCGATCTCGTCGGTGGTCTGCTCCAGGTTGGGGACCAGCCGGCCGGCCAGCCACCGCAGCGTCGGGTCGCCGGTGGTCGAGGCGTCCCAGCCGGTGGCGGCCAGCGCCTCCACTCGGGCTCGGCATTCGGACTCGACCCGGTCGATCTCGGTCCGGACCCCGGCCTGGAGGTCGACACCGAGGTCGGCGGCCACGGTGGCCCGCAGCGCCGGCACCGACGCCTGGGGGAGCCGGGTCACGGCCAGTGCGGTCTCGACCAGCTGCTCGTCCTCCGGGCCACGGCCGAGCACGTGCAGGCCGCCGCGGATCTGGGCGTCCTTGAGGGCGCAGAGATAGCCGTCGACGTGGAGGATCATGTCGTCGAAGTCGTCGTCGGTCGGGGCCGCCTCGCCGAGGTCGAGGTCGCGGTGGATCTCGGTGGCCACGAGCAGCTCCCAGACCTGGGTGCGGATCGCCGGCAGCTTGCCGGGGTCCATGGCCTCCATCTGGGCGTAGGCATCGAGCAGCTGTTCGAGCCGGGCGATGTCGTCGTAGGTGTCGGCCCGGGTCAGCGGTGGCGGGAGGTGGTCGATGACGACGGCATGGGTCCTGCGCTTGGCCTGCGTGCCCTCGCCGGGATCGTTGACCACGAACGGGTAGGCGAAGGGCAGGTCGCCGAGGGCGGTGTCGGGGAAGCAGCCGGCCGACAGCGCCAGGGCCTTGCCCGGCAGCCATTCGAGGGTGCCGTGTTTGCCGAGGTGGACCGCGGCGTCGGCTCCCCAGCCCCCCTCCTCGGGCGAGGCGCCGAGCCACCGGTAGAAGGCCAGATAGTGATGTGGTGGTGGCATGTCGGGGGCGTGGTAGGTGCCGATCGGGTCGGCCCCGAACCCGCGAGGAGGCTGGATCGTCACCAGCACCCCGCCGAGGTCCATCCCCGGGAAGACCAGGGCACCGTCGTGGTGGTAGACCTCGCCCGGCGCCGGTCCCCACAGCTCGGTCACCTGGTCCCTGGCCTCGGGGTCGATGGTCTCGAACCAGCGGGTGTAGACCTCGGCGTCGAGCCGGCCGGGGGCCTCGGCCAACTGCTCGTCGGTGAGGGTCGGCAGGTCGTAGGTGAGCGTGTCCGCCAGCTCGGCCATGAGGGCGTCGCCGTCGGCCGGGATGCGGTCGACCCGGTAGCCGGCGTCGGCCAGGGCGTGGAGGGCCTCGATGGCCGAGGCCGGGGTGTCGAGCCCGACGGCGTTGCCGAGCCGGCTCCGCTTGGTCGGATAGGCCGACAGGACGAGTACAACCTTCTTCTCCGCCGGCGGGAGGTGGCGCAGGCGGGCGTGGCGGACGGCCAGGCCAGCAAGACGGGCGGTCCGCTCGGCGTCGGTTCGGGTGGCCACGATCTCGGAGCCGACCTCACCGTCGTCGTCGACGACCTCCTTGAAGGCGAACGTCGGACCGATGATGCGGCCGTCGAACTCGGGGATGGCGACACCCATGCCGACGTCGACGGGGGAGAGGCCGGCCTCGTCGTCCCGCCAGATCGCAGCCGGGCGGCTGCTGGCCGGCGCCTGGATGACCGGCACGTCGAGCGTGTCGAGCATCGGCACCTCCCACTGGTCGCCGTCCTCGCCGGCGGTGGCCCCGGCGGCGAAGATCGACGTGATGACCGCATCGACGCCTGCGTCTGCGCACAACTGCAGTGCCGGTACCTCGCCGTCGGCGTCGACCCGCAGCGAGTAGGTGTAGACGGCGATGGCGTCGCCGCCAGCCGTCTCGATGGCAGCGCAGAGGTCGTCGATGTAGGTGGTGTTCCCGGCCACCAGGTGGGCCCGGTAGAACACGACGGCCACCAGCGGACGGTCCGGCCGGCGCTCCCGGTCGGGGCGACCGATGCCGGCCTGGTCCCAGATCCCGGTGCGGGGCAGCTCGGCCGGCGGGTCGAAGCCGAAGCCGGTCAACAACATCGTGTCGGACACGAACCGCAGCAGCTGCTCGGTGTTGGTCGGGCCGCCGGCGGCCAGGTAGCGGTGGGCCTCGGCCACCACCCCGGCCGGTGCGCTGGACAGGGCCGCCAGGTCGGCGTCCGGGGTGGCCTCGCCGCCGACGGCGATGACCGGCACGCGACGTTCCCTGGCCGCGGCCAGGAGGTCATCAAATGGACCCTCCCAGGCCCTGGCTCCGCCGAGGAGGCGGATGACGACGGTGTCGACCCCGTCGAGATCGGGGGCCTCGTCGAGACGGTCGGGGTTGGCCCAGCGCAGGCCGCCGAAATCGGCCGGGAGGTCGTCGACGATCGACCTGGCGGCCAGCAACTCGGTGTCGGCGTTGGACAGGAACATCAACATGGGTGCTCGCTCGGCTTTCGTGTCGGTCGTTCGTCGGTCGGATGGTCGTCCGTCGGTCTGCCTGCCGGCTCGGCCGAGGCGATGAGCTCGGCGATGGCCGGAAGGTCGATCGATGTCTCGAGGTGGTCGGCCAGGCGGTCGAGCTCCCGCTCCCGGTGCTCGGCCGGTGTGCGGTCGCCCGGTGTGAACGTGGCACCGGCTCGGGCGGCAACGTCACCGAGGAACCGGTGGCGGAACCCGTCGGTGTCGAACACACCGTGGAGCGTGGTGCCGTACACCCGGCCGTTGCGGATCCCCTCGGGCTCATCGCCGTCGAGCGACAGCCACACGTCCGACCCACCGCCCCCGCCATCGGTGTCGGATCGGGTGACCCGGCCGTGGTGGATCTGGTAGCCGCTGACCGGCTGCCCGATGGCGGTGCCGATCCGACAGGCCAGGACCTTGTCCGGCCCGAACGTGGTCTCGACCGGCAGGAGGCCGAGCCCGGTGCAGCGGCCGTCGCCGCTCTCGACGTCGTCGTCGATCGACCGACCGAGCATCTGGTAGCCACCGCAGATGCCGATGATGGTCGTGGTGTCGCCGAGTGCGGCGATGGCCCGGTCGAGGCCACGGGTCCGTAGCCACGACAGATCGGACACGGTCGCCTTCGAGCCGGGGATGACGACGAGGTCGGGCCGGCCGAGCTCCCGGGCCGAGCGCACGTAGCGGACGGCCACGTCCGGCTCGAGGGCGAGGGCGTCGAGGTCGGTGAAGTTCGAGATGCGGGGCAGGTGGATGACGGCGACGTCGAGCGAGGCGTCGATCGCCGGCTCGAACGGGGCGTCGAGGGCAAGCGAGTCCTCGGCGTCCAGCCGGAGGCCGTCGAGCATCGGGACGACGCCGATGGTGGGGAGCCCGCTCAGCCGAGCCAGCTGGTCGGTGCCGTCGAGCAGCAGCGCCGGGTCGCCACGGAGCTTGTTGATGATGAAGCCACCGACCAGGGACCGGAGCTCGTCCGGGAGCACGGCAACCGTGCCGTAGAGGGAGGCGAAGACCCCGCCCGGGTCGATGTCGCCGACGACGACCGCCGGCAGGCCGGCCGCCTCGGCCAGGCGGAGGTTCACGATGTCGTTGGCCAGGAGGTTGATCTCGGCCGGCGAGCCGGCCCCCTCGACCAGGACGACGTCGAACCGGGATCGGAGGTCGGCCAACGCGTCCAGCACCAGGGCGAAGAGCTCGGGCTTGGCCTCGTGGTACTCGACGGCCGACAAGGTCCCGATCGGCCGTCCCATGACGACGACCTGACTGCTCCGCTCACCCGTCGGCTTGAGCAGCACCGGGTTCATCGCCACCTCGGGCTCGACCCCGGCGGCCTGGGCCTGCAGGTACTGGGCCCGCCCGATCTCGTGGCCGGTCCTGGTCACGGCCGAGTTGAGAGCCATGTTCTGGGCCTTGAACGGCGCCACCCGGACGCCGGCCCGTCGCAGCGAGCGGCAGAGACCGGCGACCACGGTGGTCTTCCCCGAGTTCGACGTGGTCCCGCAGACCATGAGTCCGCCGCACAGACCCGTGGGCGGGTCCGTGGGTCGACCACTGCGCACACCCTCACACCGCTGGCCGCGCCAACCGCTCGCGCCGTTCCCGGGCCCGCGGTGCCAGGGAGGCTGCTCGGTCGGCCGGGGATCGGCCGGGCGGTTCATCCGTTGATCTCCATCCTCGTGGTCGGTGCTGGGTGCACCACAGCAATCGAGATGGCGATCTGGCTCCGAGCCACGCCCCGACGTCGGTCGGTGCGCTGCGCTCGTCACAGTTGCGGGACAGCCCCGGACTCACACCGGGTTCCCCACCTCGACGGATCGACTGTACCGGCGGGTTCGCCGGCGGGCACGCGGGTGATCCGCCGATCGCCGGGCCAGACTGTCGACATGGCACGTCCTTCGATCGTCCTCATCAACACCGGCGACGGCAAGGGGAAGTCGTCGTCGGCCTTCGGCGTCATGGGCCGCGGCTGGGCCAGGGGCTGGACGGTCGGCGTCGTCCAGTTCGTCAAGAGCGGCAAGTGGAAGATCGGCGAGCGGAAGCTGGCCGATCACCTCGGCATCGAGTGGCACGCCCTCGGTGACGGTTTCACCTGGGAATCGACCGACATGGACGAGACGATCGCCAAGGGGCGACACGCGTGGTCGGTGGCCAAGGAGAAGCTGGCCAGTGGCGACTACCAGCTCCTCATCCTCGACGAGCTGACCTACACGATGAAGTACGGCTGGGTCGATGTCGCCGACGTGGTCGACGGCATCACCAACCGGGCACCCGGCACGAACGTGGTCATCACGGGACGGGGCTGCCCCCAGGAGTTGATCGACATCGCCGACACCGTGACCGAGATGCACAAGGTGAAGCACGCCTACGAGCAGGGCATCAAGGCCATGAAGGGCATCGAGTATTGAGCCGACGAGACCGCGGGACCACGGACTGATGCCGCGGCTCGGGCCGCGCCTGGTGATCGCCGGGACGCACTCCGGCGTCGGCAAGACCACGATCGCCACCGGGCTGATGGCGGCCTTCCGGGCCGCCGGCGTCGCCGTGGCGTCGGCCAAGGTCGGACCCGACTTCATCGATCCCGGCTACCACGCCCTGGCCACCGGTCGACCGCCGCGGAACCTCGATCCGTGGCTCTGCGGCCCCGACGCCATCGGACCGCTCGCCGGCCGGGCCACCGCCGATGCCGAGCTCCTGGTGGTCGAGGGGGTGATGGGACTGTTCGACGGGGCCGTTGACGGCACGCCGTCGAGCACGGCCGACGTGGCCGCACTGCTCGACGCCCCGGTCGTCCTCGTGGTCGACGGCTCGGCCATGTCGGCCTCGGTTGCCGCCCTCGTGCGGGGCTTTCGCGACCACCGACCCGAGCTCGACCTGGCCGGCGTGATCCTCAACCGGGTCGGCAGCCCCGACCACCGGACGTTGCTGGCCGAGGCCGTCGCCTCGATCGACGTGCCGGTGCTCGGCTCGATCGGTCGCGACGAGGCGTTGACGTGGCGCGACCGGCATCTCGGGTTGGTGCCGGTCGACGAGCGGCCGGCCGAGGTGTCGGCCTCGCTCGACCGGCTCGGCGCTGCCGTCGCCGCCGGCTGCGACCTCGACCGGCTGCGGCGGACGGCGGCGAGCGCCCCGACCGTCACGGTCGACGAGCCGCCACGGCCGGGGCCGGTCCCGATGTCGACGTCGACGGAGGGGCCGCCGGTTCGCATCGCCGTCGCCGGGGGCCCGGCCTTCACGTTCGTCTACCGGGACAACCTCGACGCGCTGACCGCGGCCGGCGCGGAGCTGGTTCCCTTCGACCCGCTCGACGACGAGCGGCTCCCGCCGGCGATCGACGGGCTGGTCGTCGGGGGTGGCTTCCCCGAGGTCCACGCCGCCCGACTCGGTGACAACACGGCCCTGCTCGACGAGGTCGCGGCCCGGGTTGCCGGCGGGCTCGTGACCTGGGCCGAGTGCGGGGGTCTGCTGTGGCTGGCCCGATCGCTCGACGGTCGGGCGATGGCCGGCGCCATCGACGCCGACGCCCGGATGACCGATCGTTTGACCCTCGGCTACCGTCACGCCACGGCAACCCGTGACAACCCGTTGATGGCCGCTGCCGAGACCGTGCGAGGCCACGAGCACCACTACTCGACGGCCGATCCGGCCGGCTCGGCACTGCAGCTGCGGTCCCGCTTCGGGGAGCGCAACGAGGGCTTCGCCACGCCGACGCTGCTGGCCACGTACCTCCACCAGCACCTCGGAGCCCGCCCGGAGGCGGCGGCCCGGTTCGTGGCCACCTGCCGACGGTCCGCAGCCCATCCGTCGTCCACCGCATGATCGGCCGGCGGATCGTGGCGACGGGGTGGCGCCGACCGCCACCCCGCGCGGATCGGCGACCGGTGACAGCCGACCCTCCGCCCGCCGGTCAGACGGCGCCGTAGGCGAGCATGGCGTCGGCCACCTTGACGAAGCCGGCGACGTTGGCGCCCTTCACGTAGTCGACGTAGCCGTCGTCGCCTCGGCCGTTGGCCACGCACTGCTCGTGGATGCTGGCCATGATGCCGCCGAGCCGATCGTCGACCTCGTCCCTGGTCCACGAGATCCGCAGGGCGTTCTGGCTCTGCTCCAGGCCGGAAACGGCCACGCCGCCCGCATTGGCCGCCTTCGCCGGTCCGAACAGCACCTTGGCATCGAGGAAGACGTGGACCCCGTCGAGTTCGGTCGGCATGTTGGCCCCCTCGGCCACCGCCAGGACCCCGTTGGCCACCAGCGCTCGGGCGTCGTCGACCGAGAGCTCGTTCTGGGTGGCGCAGGGCACGGCGAGGTCGCAGGGCACGTGCCACGGCCGCTGCCCCTCGTGGTAGGTGCCACCAAACCGCTCGACGTACTCCGAGATCCGGCCGCGGCGGACCTCCTTCAGTTCCTTCACCCACTCGAGCTTCTCGCCCCCGATGCCCTCGGGGTCGTGCACGAACCCGCCCGAGTCCGACAGGGTCAACACCGTGGCCCCGAGCTGGTCGAGTTTCTCGGCTGCATACAGCGCCACGTTGCCCGAGCCCGACACGACGGCCCGCTTGCCGGCGATGTCGTCGCCGACCTCACCGAGCATGTGCTGGAGGAAGTAGATGGTGCCGTAGCCGGTGGCCTCGGTCCGGACGAGGCTGCCACCGAAGGCAAGACCCTTGCCGGTGAGGATGCCGGTGAAACGGTTCTCCAGGCGCTTGTACTGGCCGAACAGGTAGCTGATCTCCCTGGCCCCGACGCCGATGTCGCCGGCCGGCACGTCGACGTCGTCACCGATGTGACGGTGCAGCTCCGTCATCAACGACTGGCAGAAGCGCATCACCTCGCGGTCGCTCTTGCCCTTCGGGTTGAAGTTCGACCCTCCCTTGGCCCCACCCATCGGCAACGTGGTCAGGCTGTTCTTCAGGATCTGCTCGAAGCCGAGGAACTTGAGCACGCTGAGGTTGACCGACGGGTGGAACCGCAGCCCTCCCTTGTAGGGGCCGATCGAGTTGTTGAACTGCACCCGCCACGCCCGGTTGGCTCGGATGTTGCCATCGTCGTCCTCCCAGGTCACCCGGAAGATGACGATCCGGTCCGGCTCGGTGAGACGCTCCAGGATCTGGGCCTTGTCGTAGTCCGGTCGCTCGACGATGACCGGGATGAGGCTCTCGGCCACCTCGCGGACCGCCTGGTGGAACTCGGGCTCGCCGGGGTTGCGTCGTTCCAGGCCGGCCATGAAGTGCTCGAGTCGGTCTCGGGTCTCCCGGGCGAGGGTGCTGTTCCCGGCGTTGTCAGTCACGGTGATGTGGTTCCATTCCTGGTGTTGGGCATTCCCGATTGTCTCGGGTGCTGGCGGTCGGAGGGGGCCGGCTCAGGGTCGGCGGAGCGAGCTCAGGATCGATTCGAGCTGGGAGCGGAGCTCGTCGCTCGATGCACCGCCGGTCAGCATGACGGTGAGGCCGACGACGGCGGTGACCAGGTTGTTGGCCAGGTGCCCCACCCGTTGCTCCTCGACCTCACCGAGGTCGACGGCTCGAGTCAACGCCGCGGTGAAGCCCCGGCGCAGGGCCCGCCGATGGCGGACACCGAGGTCGACCAGGACCGGGTCGGCGTGGCGCATCTCGGTTGCGGTGTTGATGGCGAGGCAGCCCCGTGGCGGGGTTGGTTCGACCGGCTCCTCGCCGCGGCGGAAGAACGCCTCGATGTCGTCGAAACCCCGGGTTCCGTGGACGAGCCGTTCGTCGACCATGCGCTCGTGCTCGACGATGTAGCGGTCGAGTGCGGTTTCGAACAGGGCCTCCTTCGAGCCGAAGGCCCCGTAGAGGCTCGACTTGCTGAGCCCGGTCCGCTCGACGATGTCGCCGACCGAGGTGGCCCGGAACCCCTGCTCCCAGAAGAGCCCGATGATGGCGTCGAGCACGGCGTCCCGGTCGAACTCTCGTGGTCGGCCCATCGAGGAGGCGGGGTCCGCAGTGGCCACGGCGTCGATGGTAGCGGCCACCGACCGACTTTTGGAACCGATGTTCCGAAAGTCCAGGACATCCCCACCGTGTGACCCGCCTCGTGCCCGACGTCCCCATGCCCTACGTCATGCCCTATATGGCGGATAGGGTGCGCTGGTGCGCAAGTCCTCGGTCTACCTGCCGGACAACCTGAAGAAACGACTCGGCGCCCTGGCCGAGCGGACCGGCGTGTCCGAGGCCGAGCTGATCCGCGAGGCGATCGAGCAGCGGCTCGGCGCAGCCGAGCGGACCCGGCCGACCGAACCGGCGGTTCCCGGCCGCCTCGTCGGCATCGGGGTCGGGCCCGGTCCGGCCGACCTGGTCACCGTCCGAGCCCTCGACGCACTCAGGCGGGCCGACCGGGTGGTCGCCCCCTGCACCTCGATCGACGCCGTCGGCCGGGCCGAGGCGATCATCCGGGAGGCCGCACCCGACGTCGTGGTCGAGCGACTGGTCTTCGTGATGGCCCCCGACCACGAGGCCAGGGCCGCTGCACTGGCCTCGGTCTGTGATCGGATCGCGGGCTGGCTCGACGACGGGGACGAGGTGGCCTTCATCACCCTCGGCGACCCCAACCTCTACTCGACGGTGTCGACGGTCGTCGCCGGTGTCCTGGCCCGCCGACCAACGACCGAGGTCGAGACGATCGCCGGCATCACCGCCTTCCAGGCGTTGGCCATGGCCGGCGAGGTCGTGCTGACGGACGAGCAACAGACGCTCGTGCTCGTCCCGGCCAGCGCACCGGGCGACGTGATCGACGCCGAGCTGGCCCATCGCGATCGGACGGTCGTGCTCTACAAGGGGGGCGGCCGCCTGGCTGCCGTCGCCGGTCGTCTCGAGGCGGCGGACCGGCTCGACGACGCAGTGCTGGGCGAGCTGATCGGCATGCCAGGCGAACGGGTGGCCCCGGTTGCCGACGTGCGGGATCGCCCGTCCTCCTATCTCAGTGCGATCATCTCGCCGGCCCCCGAGGGCGCCGGACCCGTCCCACCCCCGACTGCAGACGCAACCGGGACCCCGGTCCCGGCCGACGCCGAGGGGACCGTGGCGTGACCGCCATGATCTCGTTCGTCGGTGCCGGCCCGGGGGCCGACGATCTCGTGACGCTGCGCGGGGCCGACCGCCTGGCGGCGGCTGACGTGGTGATCTGGGCCTCGTCGCTGGTGCCGGAGTCGATGCTCGTGCACTGCCGCGACGGCGTCGAGCTGCACGACTCGGCCACGATGACGCTCGAGGACGTGCTGGCCGTCTACGAGGCCAACCCGGATGCGGCGATCGTCCGCCTCCACTCGGGCGACCCGAGCGTGTACGGGGCGATCCAGGAACAGATCGACTGGTGCCACGCCGCCGGTCGGCCCTTCGAGGTCGTTCCCGGGGTCACCTCGGTCGCCGGTGCGGCGGCCGAGATCCGGCGCGAGCTGACGATCCCGCAGCGAGGGCAGTCGCTCGTCTACACCCGGCTCGCCGGTCGGACGAAGGCCTCGATGCGACCGAACGAGGACGTCAAGGCCTTCGCCCCGAACGGGACCACGATGGCGGTGTTCCTGTCTGGCGCCCGCCCGGACGAGCTCGAGGCCGAGCTGCTGGTCGACGGCTCGGGCTACACCGCCGACACCCCGGCGGTGGTCCTCGTTCGGGTGACCTGGCCCGATCAGCAGATCGTGCACACCACCGTTGGCGAGCTGGCCGACGCCATCCGTTCGACCGGGGCGACGATGACCGTGCTCGTGCTGGTCGGCGACGTCCTGGCCGACATCCCCGTCGAAGCCCGCAGCCACCTGTACGCGCCCGGGTACACCACGGCGTATCGACTCCGCTCGGAGGCCGGCTCCACCACCGGTCGGGCCAGCGCCCGAGGCCGGACCGAGGTCCGGCGGACCCGCTGAGCATCGCCGTGTCGACGTCCGAGCCCGACCTGTCGCCCGACGTGGCCGCAGCCACGGGTCTGCGAACCGGCTGGACCACCGGAACCTGTGCCTCGGCCGCGGCCCGGGCCGCAGTTGAGTGGCTTGTGACGGGAGCGGCCCCCGACACGGTCGACGTGGCGCTCCCGTCGGGCGACCGGATCTCGTTCCCCACCGCCGACGTCGACCCGTCGACGCCGTACCGGGTCGCTGTCGTCAAGGACGCCGGCGACGATCCCGACTGCACCGACGGGGCCCACGTGACCGCCCAGGTCGCCTGGGGTGACGGCGATGCCGTGGCCGGCGCCGGTGAGGCGGTCGAACCGGTCACCCTGCTCGGCGGCGACGGCGTCGGCACGGTGACCAAGCCGGGGCTCGGCCTGCCCGTCGGTGGCCCGGCCATCAACCCGGTCCCGGCGAGGATGATCCGGGAGGCCATCGCCGAGGTCACCGACCGTCCGGTCGTGTGCACGATCTCGGTGCCAGGCGGCGAGACGATGGCGGAGAAGACCTCCAACGCTCGGCTCGGCATCGAGGGCGGCATCTCGATCCTCGGCACCACCGGCATCGTGAAGCCGTTCTCGACCGCCAGCTACCGGGCCAGCGTGGTCCAACAGATCGATGTCGCCGCAGCCCAGCGGCTCGACACAGTGGTCCTGGCCACCGGGTCGCGGAGCGATGACTGGGCCCAGCGGACGTGGCCGGAGCTGCCGCCGGTTGCATTCGTCGAGGTCGGCGACTTCACCGGCATCGCCCTCCGCCGGGCCGCCGGCGACGGCATCGCCACCGTCCGCTTCGTCGGCATGGCCGGCAAGATCGCCAAGCTGGCCGCCGGGGTGATGATGACCCACTTCCATCGCAGCAAGGTCGACACCGAGTTGCTGGCCGCCGTCGCCCGCGAGGTCGGCGCCAACGCCGCCGTCGTCGCCGCCGCCACCGAGACCAACACCGCTCGTCACTTCGCCGAGGTCTGCCTGGCCGAGGGTGCAGCGGCGCCGCTGGCCCGCCTGTGTGCCCTGGCCGCCGACCGGTGCCGGGCCCACGCCGGCGAGGGGCTCGACGTCGAGGTGACCATGGTCGACTTCGCCGGGACGGAGGCGATCGCCGATGGGTGACACGACGCCAGCGGGCAGCGAGCCATCGGCGGGCAGCGCGCCGTCGGCACGCGAGACTGCGACGGTGGCGGTCGTCGGCCTGCACGGCGGTCACTGGTTCGGGCCGGCGGCCGAGCGGGCCCTGGCCGACGCTGACGTCCTGGTCGGGGCCGCCCGTCAACACGAGGCGCTGGCCTCGGCCTGGACGGCAGACGAGCCGATGGCCGAGCGGATCGACCTCTTCGGCCCGCTCGACCAGGTCATCGATCTGATCGCCGAGCGCCGCCAGCGTGGTCAGCGGGTCACGATGTTGGCCAGCGGTGATCCCGGCTTCTTCGGCATCGAGCGGTTGCTGGTCGGTCGGTTCGGGGCCGATGTCGAGGTCCACCCGGCCCCCTCGTCGGTCGCACTCGCCTTCGCCAGGGCCCGGGTCCACTGGGACGACGCCGCCGTGGTCTCGGTCCACGGCCGGTCGCTCGAGCGGGCGCTGCCTCACATCGTCGCCGCCCCGAAGGTGGCGGTGTTGGTGTCGGCCTCCACGCCGCCCGAGGCCGTCGGTGCCGCCCTGGTCGATGCCGGGGCCACCCACCGGCACGCCGTCGTCTGCTCCCGGCTCGGCGAGCACGACGAGTCGATCGTACGCACCGATCTCGACGGCCTGGCCGCCGGCACCTTCGATCCGCTGTCGGTCGTGGTGCTGACCGGTGAGGCCCAACCCTTGGCCACCAACGCCATCGTGTCCTGGGGTCGACCGGTCACGGCCTACCGCCACCGGGCCGGCATGATCACCAAGCCCGAGGTCCGGGCCGCCGCCCTCAGCAAGCTCGACCTGTTCGGCGCGGCCGAGCTGTGGGACGTCGGCGCCGCCAGCGGCAGCGTTGCCATCGAGGCTGCCCGCCTCGCCCCCGGTTGCCGGGTCCACGCCATCGAGCGCAACCGGGAAGACTGCGACCGCATCCGGGCCAACGCCGGACGTGTCGCCGTCACCGTGGTCGAGGGCAGCGCACCGGAGGTGTTCGACGACCTGCCGGATCCCGATCGAGTGTTCGTCGGGGGCGGCGGGATCGAGGTGTTCCGGGCGGCCGAGGCCCGCCTGCGGCCGAGCGGGGTGATCGCAGCAACGTTCGCCACCGTCGAGACGGCCATGGCCGCCGCACGCCATCTCGGCTCCGGTGCGGAACTGGTCCAGATCAGTGTCAACCGGGCGGTGCCGGTCGGACCCGAGGGCGCGCTCCGGCTCGATGCCGACAACCCGGTCTTCCTCGTCTGGGGGTCCGCATGACATCCGGCACGGCGATCGACTCGACGCGCACCGATTCGACGCTCACCGTCTCGATCACCGACGCCGGTCGCGACCTGGCCGGCCGGTTGCCGTACGACCACCGCCACGGGGATCTCGGCGAGACCGTTCGAGCCAACTGGGACGATGCCGGCGGGTTCGTGCTCGTGTGCGCCGTCGGCATCGCCGTCCGGGTCGTCGGCCCGCTGTTGGCCTCAAAGCCGGACGATCCGCTGGTCGTGGTCGTCGACGACGGCGGCCGCTTCGTCGTCCCGATCTGCGGGGGCCACCGAGGCGCCAACGACCTGGCGGTCGACGTCGCCGGCCTGCTCGGGGCCGAGCCCGTCGTGACCACCGCAACCGACGCCCGCTCGGCGGTTGCCCTCGACACCCTGCCCGGTATCACCGCCGTCGGCGACGTGGCCGGCGTGACCCGCGCCCTGCTCGACGGGGAGCCGGTCGCCATCGACAACGAGATCGGCTGGCCGCTCCCCGCCGCCCTCCCGGCATCGACCCCCGGCGCCTCCAGCCGCATCGTTGTCACCGACCGGACCCGCCAGCCGGCCGACGGCGAGGTCGTCCTGCACCCGCCGTCGCTGGTGGTCGGGATCGGGGCATCGAGCGACGCCCCCGCCGACGCCGCCACCGATCTCCTCGACGAGGTGCTGGCCACCACCGGGCTGGCCCGGGCCTCGCTGTCGGCGGTGGCCACCATCGATCGCCGGGCCAGCGATCCGGTTGCCACCGCCGTCG
This sequence comes from Actinomycetota bacterium, assembly GCA_039195375.1. Taxonomy (GTDB): domain Bacteria; phylum Actinomycetota; class Acidimicrobiia; order Acidimicrobiales; family SZUA-35; genus JAHELU01. The sequence goes on along the minus strand of JBCCVL010000012.1, from coordinate 1,193 downwards.
GTCTGCCCATCGTCTCGTTCCGGGCCCCCGAGCTGGCGGCGGTGACGGTCCCCAATCCGAGCGATGTCGTCCTGGCCGAGGTCGGCACCGCCTCGGTCGGTGAGGCGGCAGCGCTGCTCGCCGCCGGTCCGGACGCCGAGCTGGTGGTCGAGAAACGCAAGGGGTCGACGGCGACGCTGTCCATCGCCCGCCGGGCCGGACCGACCGGCGAGGTCCTCGTCGTCGGCCTCGGCCCTGGCCACGCCAGGCACCGCACACCGGAGGCGGTGGCCGCCGTCCGGTCGGCCGACGTGGTGATCGGCTACTCGCTCTACGTCGACCAGTGCATCGACCTGTTCAGCGCCAGGCAGGAGATCGTGCGCAGCCCGATCGGGGCCGAGGTCGATCGGTGCCGGGAGGCGGTCACCCGGGCCGCAGCCGGGCAGCGGGTGGCGCTGGTCTGCTCCGGCGACTCGGGCGTCTTCGCCATGGCCACGCTGGTGTTCGAGGTCGGCGGCGAGGTCGGTGACCCGCCGATCCACGTCGTGCCCGGCGTGACCGCCAGCCTGGCCGCGGCGGCCATCCTCGGGGCGCCGCTGGCCCACGATCACGCCCTGGTCAGCCTCTCCGACCTCCTGACCCCGTGGCCGCTCATCGAGCGCCGGCTGGAGGCCCTGGCCGCCGCCGACCTGGCGGTGGCGTTCTACAACCCCCGGTCCCGACGCCGGACGACCCAGCTCGAGCGGGCGAGGGAGATCCTGCTCACCGGTCGGCCCACCACCACCCCGGTCGGCATCGTGGTCAACGCCTCTCGGCCGGGCGAGACGGTGATCGTCACCACCCTCGGCGAGCTGGACCCGGGTGACGTCGACATGTTCTCCATCGTGATCGTCGGCTCCTCGACCACCGAGCTGCGTAACGGAAGGATGGTGACGCCCCGTGGCTACGACGCCTGAGCCGACCCCACCCGACCTGGTCGGGCCCCCGTGGTCGGATCGGTGGACCGTCCGCATCGACGAGCGCTGCACGGCGTGTGGCAACTGCCTGATGACCTGCCCGCCCCGGGCACTGGCACGGGCGCCACGCAAGCCCCTGGTGATCGACGCCCGGTGCACGTCGTGCGGCGCCTGCATCGAGGTGTGCCCCGTCGACGCGATCACCGAGGTCCCCATCGCCGGGGTGCCCACCGCCGACACGGTCGCCGGCATCGACCT
>JBCCVL010000011.1:0-51705 GCA_039195375.1 Actinomycetota bacterium | reverse complement strand
TACCTGCTGATCACCGGCCCCCGGGTCGACCGCATCGACGAGGCGACCTGGATCCTCGACAACCTCGAGCGCAGGGATCGCCGGGCCGATGCGCTGGTGGTCAACCGCGTGCTGCCGTTCGCCTCGGCCGACGGGCCGGACGACGCCGAGCTCGATGGGCTGGCCGAGCCGCTCGCCGTCAACCTCCGCCAGCTGCGGACGATGGCCGACCAGGAGCAGGCCATCGTCGGACCGCTCGTCGACCGGGTGCGAGGCGATCGGACCGCCGACGAGGTGCCGGTGGTGCAGGTTCCCGAGCAGCTCGTCCCGGTGCACGACCTCGACGGGCTCCGGGAGCTCGCCCGGTCACTCGATTCGCTTGCGTCGCCGCTGGCCGACGCCGGAACGGGCCGCTAGCGCGCCAACCGGCGCTCAGGCCGGAGGCTCGCCGCCCTGGCCGTCGCGGAGTGCCTCTTCGGCCTCCTCGACCGACTCGGTCACCGGGACGATCCGGTCGAAGCCCGTGGTGTGCAGGAGCCGGGTGAGAGCCGGACGGGTGCAGGCGACGGCGACCGCGCCGTCGGCCTCGCGGGCCCGGCGGATGCCGCCGATCAGGGCGCCGAGACCGGCGGAATCCATGAACGGGACCTCGGAGAGGTCGATCAGGAGGTGGCTGTGACCCGCCAGTTTGGAGAGCGATTCCCGGAAGGCGCCGACGGTGTAGGCGTCGAGTTCACCCGAGGGGCGACAGAGCGTGTAGGACTCGGTCTCTTCAACGTGGATTTCGAGCATCGGGATGGGATCTCCCCTCTTGTCGACGCAAGTCGACCTCTCCGATCGTAGCGCCGGGCGGACCCAACCGAGCTTTCGCCCCGGGGCAACGCCGTGAGTTTGTAGTATTCAGGGCGTGACCGTCGTCCTTCTCGCCACCGACTCGGATTCCGTCTTCGCCGAGGTGGATGCCACCTTAGCCAGCGACGACGTCGACGTGCTCCGCGTCCGCCGTGGTGCCGACGTGCTCCCGGTGGTCCTCGAACGCGATCCCGACCTCGTTGTCCTCGATCTCCAGATCGGATCGATGGGCGGGATCGCCACCTGTCTGGCCATCAAGCAGGAGGAGGGGGCGATGCGGCTCGACTCCAGGCCGGTCGCCCTGTTGCTCGACCGCCACGCCGACGTGTGGATCGCCAGGGAGGCCCGGTCGGACGGATGGCTGCTGAAGCCGCTGGACTCGCTGCGGCTCCGGCGGCTGTCGAAGGCGCTGCTCGGCGGCGGCTCGTACTACGAGGGCGAACCGGAGCCGGACGTCGATCCGGCCGGCGAGACGGCCGCAAGCTGACTCCCGGATTCTCGTGCCCGGCCCGGGGCCGGTTCGGGTAGGATCGAAGACCGGATCGGCACGGCGTGCCGGTCACCACAACGGGTTGTGGCGCAGGTTGGTAGCGCGCCTCGTTCGGGACGAGGAGGTCGGGAGTTCAAATCTCCCCAACCCGACAAGATCATCGGAGCCGTCGATCGGGGCGACGGGGGACGGCCCCGATCGAGTGAACTCGATTCGACCACGGTCGGCTCGGGTCAGCTCGACCCGATGAGGCTGTCGATGGCGTCGACCAGCGACGTGGTGGCCCTGGTCGACGACCAGGCATCGACCTGGGCTGCGGTTGGCCGGTCCCAGCCGAGCGCCTTGTGCACCACCATCAGCTCGTTGCCCGACTGGGCCACCCGTCGGAGCTCGGCGCTCTCGGTGAAGTAGACGACGATCGTCCCCCTGGTGACCTGGCCGCTGTTCAACAGCCCGAGCCAGTAGGCCCTGCCCTCGGCATCGGACGGTCGACCGAGCACCTCGGCATAGAGACGGTCGAGGAACTCGCCGAAGTCCGTTCCGCCGTATCGGGTCTTGAACTCGTCCGACTCGGCGAACCACTCGGCGATGTCCTCGAGCCGGTGGCCGTCGCCACGGGTACCGATCCAGTGCTCGAGCCCGTCCTTGTCGGGGTCCCGTTGGAAGAAGGCGAGGTACAGCCGGTCGATCATCGCCGCCGACGGGTTGCCCTCGATGATCTCGGCCAGGGCCCCGGCCAGGCCGCCGTCGGCCACGGCGGCGGCGACGATCTGACGCTCCTGCCAACTGGCCGAACGACCCTCGAGGCGACGCATGATCTCATTGGCCGCCACCTCGCTGTTGGCGAACGGGCCGACCGACTCGGTCTCGACCCCGGCCCCGTCGACGGCGGCATCGACGTACGGCGTCGGATTGATCGGGACGACGTCACCGGTGCCGTCTGGCTGGTAGATCTCGAAGTGCAGGTGGGGGGCCGTCCACTCGGCGTTGCCGCTGTCGCCCAGGTACCCGATCAGCTCGCCGGCGGCGAAGCGGGTCCCCTTGGCCAGGTCGCCGTCGCTCTCCATCGTCTCACACAGCTTCGGGGCCAGGGCCTGGAGGCAGGAGGCGTTGCCGTCGTCGGTGCCAGGGGTGTCGTTGTTGATGTGGATGTACTGGTACTCCCAGCCGGCATCGTCGCGCAGCCGCACGATCGTCCCACGGCCGTTGTTGAACCGGCCCCAGGTGACCTCACTGTCGGCGGCGGCGACGAGCGGCACCATCTTCGGCCCCATCATGTCGACCCCGATATGGGTCCGACCGCCGCTCCGTGGTGCGCCCCAGGTGTCGGTCCAGTGGACGTCGTCCAGGTACGCCGGGTCGATCGGCAGCGTGATCGAGTGGGTCCGGGCCGATGCCGTCGAGGGGATCAACAGGGCGACCAGTGCGAGGGTGACCGTGGCGCCGATGGCCGCGGCGACCACCTCGAAGCTGCTGGAGCAGCGGATCGTCCGGAGGAGGGTGAACGAGGGCATGGGGGAGCCGATCGGACCCACCGGCCGTGATCTTGACGAGGTATCTGCAATCTCGATAGCTCGACGGCGGCGGTGATCGGGGTGGCGGCGGGCTCCCGATCAGCACCGCTGATGGTAACCATCGGCACGGTCGGCGAGGGGCATTGAGCGGAAATTACCCAACGGCGGCCCGATGCCACATGCGTCACACCCGCTTCGTAGGCTTGTTCTCGTGATCGTCGACGAAGCCATCGCCGCCGTCCGGGAGCTCGGCGGCGGCTACCTGCGCCGGGCCATCGCCGGCGACCAGGCGCTCCAACCGGACGAGCTGGTCAGCGTCGACGACCCCGGGCTCTTCGGGCCGGCCAGCGTGGCATGGCGGGTCCACGGTGACTCGGCCATGCTCATCGGCGGCCTCCGGGCCCTGCTGTTGCAGACCCTGCATCCCCTGGCCATGGCCGGCGTGGCCGACCACTCCGACTACCGCAACGACCCCTGGGGTCGGCTCCATCGGACCGGGCGGTTCGTCGGCGGCACCACCTTCGGCAACAGCCAGACGGTCGAACGGCTGGTGGCCCAGGTCCGGGCCATTCACGACCGGGTGAACGGCCACACCCCCGACGGTCGCCCCTACTCGGCCACCGATCCCCACCTGCTGCTGTGGGTCCACGTGACCGAGGTCGACAGCTTCCTCCAGGCCTACCTCCGCTACGGCGAGGGTCGCCTGACCGACGCCGAGTGTGACCGGTACGTTGCCGAGATGGCGGTGCTGGCCCGGATGCTCGGCGCCGAGGACGTGCCCGAGACCCGGGCCGAGCTCGACGCCTGCCTCGACTCGTTCCGCGGCGAGTGCTCGTACGACCGCCAGGCGAGGGAGGCGATCCGGTTCCTGCTGCTGCCGCCGGTGCCGCTGGCCCTGCGCGGCGCCTACGGCATCATCACCGCCGGTGCGGTCGGGCTGCTCCCCGGCTGGGCCAGGCAGATGATGTGGGTCCCGATGCCGCCCGGTGTCGATCCGCTGGCCATCCGTCCGGCCGCCACCGTGCTGACGCGGGCCATCGGCTGGCTGATGACGGCGAGCCGCGGCCACGACCTCGACGACCGCCTGCTCAGCACCCACCCGATCAACGGCGCCGCCGCCGACCGCTGACCACCCGGGCCCAGCGCGACCCGTTCCCTCGACACCCACCAGTACCGTGCCGACCATGGAGTTGGCTGCGTTCCAGGCGTTGATGGAGGAGCTGTACGGGGCTCAGGACCGGGCCAGGGGCCGGCCGGCCACCGTGGCCTGGCTGTGTGAGGAGGTCGGCGAGCTGGCCCAAGCGGTGCGCAAGGGCACGCCCGAACAGCAGCTGCACGAGCTGGGCGACGTGTTGGCCTGGCTGGCATCGCTGGCCAACCAGCTCGACCTGTCGCTCACCGACGCCGCCAACCGCTACGTCACCGATCCGCCCTGACGGCGGAGGTCACCGATCCGCCCTGACGGCGGAGGGTCCTGCCGGCGGAGGCCACCGATCCGCCCTGACGGCGGAGGCCACCGATTCACCCTGACGGCGGAGGGTCCTGCCGGCAGATGGGCCGGGAACTCGGCATCGTGGCCGGCAGAACGACGGTTGGGACCAGCTCAGCCGGCGGCGATGACCTCAGCGATCTCGATGGCGTTGAGCGCAGCGCCCTTGCGCAGGTTGTCGCCGACCACGAACAGGGCCAACCCGTTCGACACGGTCTCGTCTGCCCGGATGCGGCCGACCAGCGTCTCGTCGATGCCGGCGGCCTTGAGCGGCGTCGGCACGTCGTCGAGCACCACGTCCGGCGTGGCCACGAGCAGCTCCGTGGCCCGCTCCGGGCTGATCGGCTCGGCGAACCGGGCGTTGATGGCAAGCGAGTGGCCGGTGTAGACCGGCACCCGCACGCACGTGCCCGACACCGCCAGCTCCGGGATATCGAGGATCTTGCGGCTCTCGAACCGGAGCTTCTGCTCCTCGCTGGTCTCGCCGAGCCCGTCGTCGACGAGCGAACCGGCCATCGGCAGCGCGTTGTAGGCGATCGGCTCGACGTAGGTCTTCGGCTGACCGAGCTCGACCGACGACCCGCTGTGGGCGAGGGCCGAGGCGTCTTCACCCTTGGCCACCTGCTCGGCCAGCTCGTCGACCCCGGCGCCACCCGAGCCGGACACCGCCTGGTAGGAGCTGACGACCATCGCTTCGAGCCCGGCCTCGGCGTGCAGGGGTCGCAGCACCGGCATGGCCACCATCGTGGTGCAGTTCGGGTTGGCGATGATGTTCTTCGGCCGGTTGGCGGCCTCGTCGTCGTTGACCCCGGCGACGACGAGCGGTACCTCGGGGTCCATCCGCCAGGCCGACGAGTTGTCGATCACCACCGGGCCCTGGCCGGCCACCCGGGGCGCCAGGTCCTTCGACGTGCCACCGCCGGCCGAGAACAACACGACGTCGAGCCCGGTGTAGTCGGCGGTCGCCGCGTCCTCGACCGTGTGCTCGGCACCGTTCCAGCGGATCTTGCGCCCGGCCGACCTGGCCGAGGCGAACAGCCGGAGGTCCGCAACCGGGAACCGTCGCTCCCGGAGGATCTCCAGCATCTTGCCGCCGACCTGACCGGTGGCTCCCACCACACCGACGTTCAGTCCTGCCATTGCTCTGCGCTCCCGTTCCTGTTCATCCGTCGAGCCCGAAGGCCGTGTGGAGGTGTTGGACCGCTTCCTCGGTCCGCTCGCTCTCGACCACACAGCTGATGCGGATGGCCGAGGTGGAGATCATCTCGATGTTGATGCCGTTGCCGGCCAGGGTCTCGAACATGGTGGCCGCCACACCGGGGTTCGACTTCATCCCGGCCCCGACGACCGAGACCTTGCCGATCGTCTCGTCTGTGCGGATGTCGCTGGCGCCGAGCGAGGTCAGCACCCCGCCATCGAGGACCTCGACGGCGGCGGCCAGGTGCTCGGTCGGCACCGTGAACGAGATGTCGGTCTGGCCCTGCTCGGACACGTTCTGCACGATCATGTCGACGTTGACGCCCCGGTCGGCCAGCGACCGGAACAGGGTGGCCGAGACACCGGGCTTGTCCGGCACGTCGGTGACGGTGATCTTCGACTCCGACTGGTCGTGGGTCACGGCGCGGATGATGGGGCGTTCCATGTCGGATTCCTCCGGTTCCTCGATCACCAGGGTGCCCGGCTCCCAGGTGAAGGCTGATCGCACGTGCAGCGGGACACGGTGGTTGTGGGCCACCTCGACCGACCGCATCACCGGCTTCGGACAGCCGGTTGCCGTCATCTCCAGCATCTCGTCGAAGCTGATCGACGCCATCTTCGTCGCCGCCGGGACGACGCGGGGATCGGCGGTGAACACGCCGCTCACGTCCGTGTAGAGCTCACACAACTCGGCCCCGAGGGCGTGGGCCAGGGCGACGGCGGTGGTGTCGCTCCCGCCGCGGCCGAGGAACGTCACGTCCTTCTCGGTCGACACGCCCTGGGATCCGGCCACCACCGGGACGACCCCGGCGTCGAGCGTCTCCTGCACCCGGAACGGCGTGATCTCCAGGATCTTGGCGTTGCGGTGGTTCGAGTCGGTCTTGAATCCCGCCTGGCTGCCGGTGAAGGACCGGGCCGGGACGCCCATCTCCTCGAGCGCCATGCACACCAGGGCGATGGCCTTGCGCTCACCGGCGGTGATCAGCATGTCCATCTCCCGTCCCGGCGGCGACGACGAGACCTGGGCGGCGAGGTGGAGCAGCTCGTCGGTCTCCTTGCCCATGGCCGACACGACGAGGGCGACGTCGTCACCCCGGCGGCGGCAGCGGGCCACGTGGTCGGCGACGGTCCGCATCCGCTCGGGATCGGCGACCGACGTTCCACCGAATTTCTGGACGACGAGGGGCACCCGTTCAAGCTACCGCCGGCCGCTCGTCCACTCCGACCCATTTTGTGTCACCCGACCCGCCCCGGCCGACCGGTGGGTCGACCTCCAGGGGTGAGCTCCCGGGGTGAGACCTGAACGGGGGACCGGGCCGTTACCTTGGTGCGACGTGGCTACCGAGAAGCGGGCCCGCCAACGGGCCAACCGTCAGCAGAAGATCGACCAGATCGAGAAGGATGAGCGGCGCGACCGGATGCGCCAGTTCGGCTACATCGGCACGATCGTCGGTGTGGTGCTGGTGGCCGCCATCGCCCTGTTCGTGATCGCCGGTGGCGACGACGACGAGGCCGCCGACGCCGGCTCGGATGACACGACCGAGTCGACCGACGACGCCGGCTCGACCGACGACGCCACCGACTCGGCCGAGGACAGCGCCGAGGCCGAGGAGGTCGAGGCAGCCGAGCCGATCCCCTGTCCGGCCGCCGACGGCAGTTCCGAGCGGACCGTCGACTTCCCGGCCCCGCCACCGGATTGCCTCACCGAGGGAGCCACCTACACCGCCGTGTTCGACACGACGGCGGGCGAGATCGTGGCCGAGCTCGACCCGGCGCAGGCCCCGCTGACCGTCAACAACTTCGTCTACCTGGCCCGATACCACTATTACGAGGGCTCGACCTTCCACCGGGTCATCCAGGACTTCGTGATCCAGGGTGGCGATCCCACCGGCGATCCGCCTGGCACCGGCGGGCCCGGGTACACGATCGACGAGGAGGTCCCGGAGCCCGGCGAGTACCAGCTCGGTTCGCTGGTGATGGCCAAGCGCACGCCACCGAGCACCACCGGCGCCCAGTTCTTCATCGTCACCGGCCCACAGGGTGAGGCCCTGCCGAACCAGTACTCGCTGTTCGGTCAGGTGACCGAGGGCCTCGACGTCGCCACCGCCATCCAGGGCGTTGAGACGGCGGGTGCCGATCAGCCGGTCGAGGACGTGATCATCAACTCGATCGAGATCATCGAGAACTAGTCGCCACCACCGCCGAGGGTGGCGAGAGGCTCGGCCCGCCCCATGGCGTAGCTGCGGACCCCGGCCGGACCGACGCCGAAGCGGACCAGGTCGGTGACGACCAACCCGACGACCCGCAACTCGACCGGGACGTCGAACTCGAAGTGGTGGCCGGCCAGACGACGCCACCCCGGTCGACCGATGCGGTGGACGAGGCGGCGCCAACCGAGCTCGGCCGCCGGCTCGAGGAAGTAGAGCGGCCGCTCGGGCGTGAGGCTGGCGGCCAGGCGGCGGAGGTCGGCCCGCCCGGTCCGCCAGAGCACGGTGTCGGCCACGACCGCACCGGGACCCGCGTCACCCGAACCGGTGACGGCCGAGTCGGTGACGGGGTCGATCCCGCCGCCGAGGTGCAGCACCGCCCCGCCTCGGGCCCCCTCGACGGCAAGCGAGCGGAGCCGGGCCCGGGCCGTGCCGAGATCGGCGGGAGGGTCGAGCACGTCGAAGCCGGTGCGGAATCCGCTGTCGGGCCGTCGCTGGTTCATCGCCGTCGGAGCCTACGGTCGGGCGACCACCCACCGCACCAACCGGGTCGGGCACGCGCCGGACCGGAACGGTCCGCATTCGTGCGCCCCACGGACCGGAACGGTCCGCATTCGTGCGCCCCACGGACCGGAACGGTCCGCATTCGTGCGCCCCACGGACCGGAACGGTCCGCATTCGTGCGATAGCCTCGCCAGCAGTGGAATCCAGGAGGCAGCCGGGACCACCACCGCCGGCGACCGACGTCGACCCGGTCGCCGAGCCAACCGGGCCCCGACGCGGTCCCGGCTCACCGGTGGTCGCTCCCGAGCCGAGCCGATGGCAGTTCCCCACGCTCGGCGAGTTGCCGGACGGCGACGACCTGATCGCCGTCGGCGCCGACCTCGAACCGGGGACGCTGCTCGCTGCCTACGCAAGCGGTTGTTTCCCGATGCCCGTCGACCGGCGGACGATCGGCTGGTTCAGCCCCGACCCCCGAGGGGTCCTGTGGCCGGGTCGTCTGCGGGTCAGCCGCTCGCTGCGGCGGTCGATCCGCCGGTTCGAGGTCACCGTCGACCAGGCCTTCGACGAGGTCATCGCCGGCTGCGCCGACCCGTCCCGCCCGATGGGGTGGATCGATCGTCGGATCATGCGGGCCTACCGACGACTGCACCACATGGGTTGGGTCCACTCGGTCGAGGTGTGGGACGACGATGGTCTGGCCGGCGGGCTCTACGGGTTGTCGATGGGGCGGCTGTTCGCCGGCGAGTCGATGTTCCACCGCCGCACCGACGCCTCCAAGGTGGCACTGATCCACCTGGTCGAGCTGGTCGGCACCGAGTCGCCGGCCCTGATCGACGTCCAGTGGCTCACCCCGCACCTGGCGAGCCTCGGCGCCGAGGAGTGCAGCCGCGGCACCTATCACCGACTCGTCGGCGAGGCGCTCGGCGACGGCATCCGACCCCATCTGGCGGGCTGGGATCCCTCGCCCAACGATCCGCCGCCCGGCCGAACCTAGACTGGTCGGAGCGCCGCCGCGCCGAGCGAGGACTTCAGACACCAGAGCCTCGGCCGATGGAGTAGGTACGGTTGCGGTGCCGATCCCGCGCATCGGGACGGTTCCGCTGCTGCCGGACGATCACAGGGATGCACAGGGGATGACGCAACGGTGAAGCCAACGGCCAGAGGAACCGCTGCCCGCGCTGCGTTGCCGGCCATCGGCGCCGGGGCGCTCGGCCTGATCGCCGGCGTCGCCGCCTTCGCCTTCGACGCCCCGTGGCTCGGCATCGGGGCCGGCATCCTGGCCCTGGCCGGGGCCGCCGCCGCCTCGGGCCTGGCCCGCCGCCTCGACGAGCAGGGTGCACTGCAGCGCCTGGTCGAGGACGAGCTGCGGACGGTCCGCGACGAGGCGAGGGCAACCGAGCAGCAGCTTCAGGGCGAGGTCGACGCGCTGAAGACCGACGCCTTCGACGTGCCCGACCGGCTCGACGGGCTCGACGACGTCGAGGGGTTCGAGGGGGTCGCAGCGGAGGTCGCCGACGACATCGCCGCCGGCATCGAGCTGCTGGTCGACCCCGGGACCGGCCTGTTCAGCGAGCAGTTCTTCGCCGTGACCCTCGACACCAGGATCGCCGCCGCCCGCCGCCACCTTCGCCCGGTCGCGCTGGTCCTGATGGACGTGGTGGCCGGTCTCCCCCAGGCCGCCATCCCCCAGGCCGCAGCTCCGACCGTCGTGGCCCATGCCGTAAGGAACACGCTGCGCGAGGCCGACCTGGCCTCCCGGCTGCGAACGGGCAACGTGGCCCTCCTGCTGGAGGACACCCCCGAGAACGGTGCCATCTGGACCGTCGAGCGGATCCGGCGGACCCTGGCGGCCGAGCACCCCGAGCTGACCCTCTGGGCCGGTGTCGCCTGCTATCCGGCTCATGCGTTCAGCGCCGGCGAGTTGCTGACCGCGGCCCACCGGGCCCTGATGTCGGCAAGGGAGTGGCGTCAGGACCGGATCGAGGTCGCGGCCGCCGCCATCGACTAGGTGTGACGTGCCGGGTCACCCGGGCACGACCCGTTGCGGTCAACCGGACCGCGGCGATCGCTAGCATGGCCGCCGTCTTCCACGTCGGAGCCCCCACCATGTCCCACCCCGCCAGACCGCTCGTCGTCCAGCCCGTCCGGTAGCGGCGGCCCCGAACCGAGCACACGACGCGGATGCTGGCCCACGGGTTCGGCGAGCCGGGCGAGCTGCCCCTGCCGACGTATCTGTTCACCTGGGGCGTCGTGCTGGCCGTCGTGGTGGCGTTCATCGCTGTCGGCGCCAGCTGGCCCGAGCCCCGGCTGACCCGAGCGTCGATCGGCCGACCCCTCGTCCCCTACCGGGCGGTCGCCGTGGTGCACCTCGTCGGGCGGGTGCTGGCCTTCGCCGTCTACCTCGTCTGCCTCTACGCCGCCTTCTTCGGATTCGACGCCGCCGACCGCAACCTGCTGCCCGTCACCCTCTACGTCACCTTCTGGGTCGGGGGGCAGCTGATCGGTGGGCTGATCGGCGACGTCTGGGCCGCCATCAACCCGTTCGACACCCTGGCCCGTCTCGGTGAGGGCGCAGCACGCCTCGTCGGGCGGACGCCAGGGGGCGGACCGACGACGTGGGGTCACTGGCCGGCGACGGCCGGCCTGCTCGTCTTCCTGTTCTACGAGCTGTCCCACCCGACCGGGGCCCTGCCGAGGACGCTGGCGTGGCCGATGGCGATCCACGCTGCGCTCGTCGTGGCCGGGGGCTTCCTCTGGGGCGCGAGGTGGGTGGTCGACCACGAGCCCTTCACCGTCTTCCTGGCCAAGATCGGGGCGATGGCGCCGCTGTTCGACCGGCGTCGCTCGTCTGCCGTCAGCGGGTCGAGCCGGGATCGATGGTTCGAGTACCGGGGTGGGGCCGACCGAACCGAGCGCAGCCTCGGGCTCCGGCCTCCGCTGTCGGGGCTGGCGACGATGGAGATCAGGCCGGGAACGGTGATGCTGATCCTCGTCGCCATCGGCGGCGCGGCGTTCGACGGTTTCAGCGAGGGCGACATCGGCGGCGAGATCCTCGACGGCCTCTTCGGCTGGCAGCTGGCCCTGGCCGAGCTCGGGCTGATGATCGTGTCGATCGCCGCCGCATCGATGCTGTACCTCGTCGGCGTCTGGTGGATCGATCGGGTCACCGACCTGTCGTTCGAGGACGCCTGGCGGGAGTTCGCGCCGTCGCTCGTCCCGGTCGCGTTCGGCTATGCCGCGGCCCACTACTTCGGGTTGTTCGCCGACGAGAGCCAGTCGTTCGTGTTCCGGCTGTCGGATCCGTTCGGTCGTGGCTGGGACCTGTTCGGCGGCGCCGACGGTCTGATCTGGCGGATCGATCCCGACATCGTGGCCTGGGTGCAGATCGTGTCGATCCTGTTCGGTCACGTCGGGGCCGTCGTGGTCGCCAACGACCGGGCGGTCGAGCGGTTCCCGCCCGGCCGGGCCACCCAGAGCCAGTTCGCCATGCTGCTGGTGTTGGCGGCCTACGGCGCCATCGGGCTCTGGCTCCTGCTCAACGTGTGACTGCGGCTCCGTCGCGGCGCGCCGGTTGGCCGACCGCGTGACGAGCCGGACCGACGACGCCTCTACGATGCCGGGAACGGCGGCGTCTCGCCGTCTGGCAACCGGACCGCAAAGGTGTTGAGCGTCATCGACACCAGCGAGTAGAAACCGCAGGTGTGCACGAGGTCGGCCACCCCGGCCTCACCGAAGCGGGCCCTGGCCGCCGCGTAGAGCTCGTCGCCGACCTCGTCCCGGTCGAGCAGCCGGCGACAGAAGCGCCAGCAGGTCTCGTCGCCACCGTCGTCGTCGGAGTCGGCGAACGTCGGCTGCCCACCGACGTGCACCGACCGTATCACCTCCTCGGGCAGGCCGGCGTCGCGGGCCATCGGCTCGTGGGCGAACCACTCGAACTGGGCCTGCCACAGCTGGCCCGTCATCAGGATCGCCAGCTCGATGTAGCGACGGTCGATCGACGGCCGGAAGCGGACGGCGCCGCCGAGCTGCCAGATACGACGACCGATCGAGGGGTTGAGGGACCAGGCGTCGAACGGTCCGCCGATCCGCCCGGGCTCGGCCGGCTCGCGGCCCTCCAACATCTGGTCGTACAACGCCCGCCGCTTCTCGGGCATATCGTCCGGGGGGATCACGTCGAGTCGGCTCATGCCGACATCGTCGTCCCGTTGCGCCAGCAGCGGCAAGCTGCGGTTTACTGGAGGCCATGCTGATCGTTCTCTCTCCGGCCAAGTCGCTCGACTACGAGTCGCCCCTCGCCACCGACAAGCGGTCGGAGCCGACGATGCTCGATCAGGCGAGCGAGCTGGTCGAGATCATGGCAACCAAGTCGCCGCGCCAGCTCTCGAACCTCATGGGGATCTCCGCCGAACTGGCCGAGCTGAACGCCGATCGGTTCCAGGACTGGGAGCTGCCGTTCACCCCCGAGACGGCCAGACAGGCGATCCTCGCGTTCAGCGGCGATGTCTACCAGGGCCTCGACGCTGCGGCGGCGTTCAACCAGCGCGACTTCACTCACTCCCAGAAGGTGCTGCGCATCCTGTCCGGCCTCTACGGCGTGCTCCGCCCGCTCGACCTGATGATGCCGTACCGGCTGGAGATGGGGACAAAGCTCAAGACGAAGCGGGGCAAGACCCTGTACGACTTCTGGGGCACCCGGGTCGCCGACGAGCTGAACAAGGCGATGGTCGAGTCGCCTGGCGAGGACGCACTGATCAACCTGGCGTCGGTCGAGTATGCGAAGGCGGTCGACACAACGGCGCTGGAGGCACCGGTGGTCACACCGACGTTCCTCGATGCCAAGGGCTCGGGTGACTTCAAGACGATCGCCTTCTTCGCCAAGCGGGCGCGGGGCTCGATGGCGGGCTGGATCGTGAAGAACCGGGTCAAGACCGTCGCCGAGCTGGAGGGCTTCGACGGTCTCGGCTACGCCTACTCCTCCGCCCACTCGACCGGGGATCGCCCGGCCTTCGTCCGCCGCAACCCCGCCTCGTAGCGGTCGCCGAGCGCGCCGGGGGACCTAGGGCCCTGGCCGGTCCGCCGGTCGCCGCCCACCATGATCAGAGCCCCCCGGATCCGGGGGTGCTGATGGAAGGACGACGGCCGTGGCCGACGTTGGAACCCCTCGCCCACATCGGGCACGCTTGAGACGATGCACGACCCCGCGACCGGCAACGACCGGGAGCCAGACCGCCAACCCGACGCCCGCGACCTCTGGCAGGCCGTGCTCCGAACGGCGGTGGATCCGATCATCATCATCGATCAGGACGGCGTCATGGCCCACGTGAACGAGGCGACCGAGGAGCTGTTCGGCTACGAGGCCGGAGAGCTCGTCGGTCGGAACGTCAGCACGCTGATGCCCGAGCCCCACCGCAGCGCCCACGACGGCTACCTGCACAACTACCTGACCACCGGCAACGCCAACATCATCGGTATCGGCCGCGAGGTCGAGGCCGTCCGAGCCGACGGAACGGCCGTCCCGGTCGCCCTGGCGGTGAGCGAGATCAAGCTCGACGGACGCAGCTGGTTCACCGGCATCCTCCACGACCTCACCCAGCGTCGCCTCGTCGAGGCCGAGCTGCGGGAGGCGAAGGAGGGGTTGGAGGCGCGGGTGCGTGAGCGCACCGCCCAGTTGGAGTCGTCGATGGTCGAGCTGTCCCGTTCCAACCGTGACCTGGAGCAATTCGCCTACATCGCGTCCCACGACCTCCAGGCCCCGCTCCGCAACGTACGCCAGGGTCTCGAACTGCTCGACGACCACCTCGGCGAAACGCTCGGCCAGCACTTCGACGACGAGGCGAACGAGCTCAGGGAGCTGACCGTCGCCGCCGTCGTCCGTATGGAGGAGATGATCGATGGCCTGCTGTCGTACTCCCGGCTGGAGCGGGGCGGCGAGCCGGCGCAGAACCCGGTCGATCTCCGGCTGCTGGCCGAGGAGGTCATCGACCAGATGCGCCCGGAGCTGATCCGGATCGGGGCGATCATCGAGGTCGAGAAGCTGCCGACGGTCAACGGCGACGAGATCCAGCTCCGGCAACTGCTGCAGAACCTGCTGGAGAACGCCTACAAGTACCGCGACCCGGAACGGCCGCTGCGACTGTCGGTCGACGCCGTCGAGCACGGCGACGGGATGTGGCAGATCTCGGTCGGCGACAACGGCATCGGCATCGACGCCGAGCAGCGCAACCGCGTGTTCGACCTGTTCAGACGGGCCCACCCCGGCTACGAGGGCGTCGGGCTCGGACTGGCGATCTGCCAGCGGATCGTCGAGCGCCACGGCGGCGACATCTGGATCGAGGCGGGGACGAACGGTGGCAGCGTCTTCCACTTCACGGTGCCGGGGTCGAGCCCGGTCCCGGCGGGAGCGGCAACCTCATGAGCATGCTCGATCGCTCCCGGCGGCCGGCGACCACCGACGGACCGGTGAACGTGCTGCTCGTCGAGGACAACCCGCTCGACGCCCGCTCGACCCTCCGGGCGGCCAGGAAACTGGAGTTGGCCGACCGTGTCGACGTCGTCGCCGACGGCCAGGCCGCCCTCGATCGACTACGCGAGGCACACGCAGACGGTGAGCCGGTCGGGCTGCTCCTGCTCGACCTCAACCTGCCGGGCAAGGACGGCCACGACGTGCTGCGCGAGCTCCGGGCCGACCCCGATCTCCAGACCACCCCGGTCGTGATCCTCACCAGCTCGGTCGAGCAGTCCGACGTCAACGGCGCCTACCAGCACGGGGCCAACGCCTACGTCAACAAGCCGACCGGGCTCGATGGCTGGCTGGAGGCGATGGCCACCATCCGGGAGTTCTGGCTGTCGCTGGCCATCCTCCCCGGACGATGAGCGGGTCTGGCGCCGCGCTCCAGGTCCTCCTCGTCGAGGACAACGAGCTCGATGCCCGGACGATGACCAAGGCCCTGGTCGCCAACCGGGAGACCACCTTCGAGGTGACCAGGACGGCCGACCTGGCCTCGGCCATCGAGCACCTCGGCCGGTCGAACGTCGACTGCGTTGTGCTCGACCTCAGCCTCCCGGATTCGGTCGGCCTGGTCTCGGTCGACGTGCTGTCCGAGCAGGCGCCCGGTTGCCCGATCGTGGTGCTGACCGGGCTCGACGACCCGGAGACGGCGCTGGAGGCCGTCGAGCGCGGAGCCCAGGACTACCTGTCGAAGGGAAGAGTCGACGGCGAGACGCTGGCCCGCTCGATCCGCTACGCCGTTGCCCGCCAGTACGGCGAGGTGGCGCTCCGGGCGGCGAACGCCCAGCTCGACCTGCTGCGCGACCGGGAACGGATCGCCCGCAACCTGCACGACACGGTCATCCAGCAGTTGTTCGCCACCGGGCTCGGCCTCGAGTCGACGGCGGCCGCCATCGCCGACCCGGCGGCCCGGCGTCGGGTCCAGGGCTCGGTCGAGGCCATCGACGCCGCCATCCGCCAGCTGCGGGAGGCGATCTTCGGGCTGCACGCCATCCCCGAGGAGGTGGCACTGGCCCAGACGGTGACCGACCTGGCCCACGAGAAGGCCGACGCTCTCGGCTTCTACCCGATCGTGGAGATCGGCTCGCTCCCAGAGGACATGCCGGTCGCCATCCGCCACGAGGCGGTGCAGGTGGTCGGCGAGGCGCTGTCGAACGTGATCAAACACGCCGAGGCGACGGCCTCCCGGGTGGTGGTCGCCGCCGACGGCCCCGAACTGCTGGTCACGGTGACCGACAACGGCAAGGGCGTCGCCCACCTCGATCTGTCATCGCTTGAGGCGGAGTTCGACCCACCGAACGATCTCAGCGACGGTCACGGCATACGCAACATGCACGCCAGGGCCGTCAGCCTGGAGGGCTGGTTCCACATCGGACCAGGCCCCGGCGGCGGCACCCGGATCGAGTGGCGGGTCCCGCTGCCCCCGCCCGAGACCTGATCGGCCCGTCCCGGCTCGAACCGGTCCTACCGCGATCGGCCCCTCTGGCCGGGCCAGTCGACGGCGGCGCTGCGCCGTCGTCGGCCGTCGATCCTGGCCAGGTAGAACTCGACGGCGGCCCGATCGAGTGTGTCGCGCCGGGGATGGGTCGGAGCCGGAGTTGGGGACGACTGGCCGGCTCCGACCACGAATCGGCAGGCCTCGGCGATCGAGTCGGCGATCGAGCTCGACGTGTCGACCACGTCGGCTTCGGACCAGGCCTCGAACTCGGATGCGATGTGATCGGCGATGGCGGGTGTCGCATCCGACGGGTCGACCAGCGACGCCAGGCGGCGGGCGATCCGCTCCCTGGCGACGTCGAGCGGGGCCCGGCATTCGATCTCACACCGCGTCGCCGCCGTCCGACCGGCCAACTCCCGGGCCCGAGCCCGACGGTGACCGGTCGACCAGGTGGCGTCGAGCACGACGCTCTCCCCTCGCTCGAGCAGCAGCGCCGCCTGCCGGAGCAGCTCGTCGTAGACGCGGTCCCGGAACTCGGGCCGGTACAGGCCCTGTCCCGGCGGCGCCGGCGCGTGGTCGTCGGTCGACAGCCCGGCGAGCTGCTTGCGGACCTCGTCGGCCCGGAGCCAGACCGCCCCGAGCGCATCGGCCACCCCGGCTGCGACCGTGCTCTTGCCGACCCCGGCCCCACCGCCGACGAGCACGAGTCTCGGTTGGCCGACCAGCAGGTGCTGGCGGGCCAGGTCCAGGTACTCCACCACCTCGGCTGCGGCCCCTGGCACCCCGTTCGCATGACGGAAGGCGGCGATCTTGGCCCGCACCGCGGCCCGGTAGGCCACGTAGTGGTGGGCCAGCGTCGACGGGTGACGCTCGGCTGCGAACTCGTCGTAGTGGCGGACGAGGGCGAGCGCCGTGGCCGGACCGGCCAGCCGATGCAGGTCCATGGCCAGGAAGGCGACGTCGAGGAGGACGTCGGTCACCCGCAGGTCGTCGCGGAAGGCCAGGCAGTCGATCAGCCGGGGCCCGTCGTCGAGGCAGAACACGTGCTCGGCCCGCAGATCGCCGTGACCATCGCGAACCCAGCCCCCCTCGATCCGCTCGGCGAACAGCGGGCCCCGGCCGACCAGGTAGGCGTCGACCAGGTCCCGCAGTTGGCGGAACGGACCGTCGGGCAGCACCGGGCCGACCAGTGGCGCCAGGGTGCCGAAGGCGTCGTCCCAGTTGGCGGCCAGCATCTCCCGGGTGGCGCCGACCGCCCCGTCGCCCCGGACCGCTGGCTGGCCGGCATGCATCGCCGCCAGCAACCTGGCCACGTCGCGGAGGTGGTCGTCGGCCGAAGGGGTGTCGAGGAGCCGGTCGAGGCGACGAGCGGTCGGCAGGCGGCGCATGACGAGCAGCCGCTCGGCCAGCTCGTCGTTCTCGACCACCTCGGCCGTCCCGAGGTACACGTCTGGCGAGATCCGGCGGTTGAGGGCATGCTCCCGGGACGCGGCGACCAGTCGGTCCTCTCGGGAGGCCAGGTCGACGAAACTGGTCGTCACCGGCTTCAGCTGCTTGTAGGCCCGGTCGGGGGTGAGGAACACCCGGGACAGGTGGGTCTCGACCACCGTGGTGGCCAGCTCGGCCTCGATCGGTCCGACGGGCCAACCGGTCCGATCGTCTGGTTGCTCGGACCGTCGAACACGGTCTTCGTCCATACCTCCAACCTCGCGGTCGGGAGCCGACCCGTCTAGGGCCGAACGGCCCGGACGCTCCGAGGGCCCTTCGGCCCTAGCGGGTCGCTGGCCCGGACGCGGAAGATCGATGTGAGAGGGATCGCCGTCGACACGGTCGGCGACCCGACGATCCGGCGAGGAGGAACCATCATGGCCAGCGACCGCATCGATCTCGGACGGGCCAACGACCGGGTGATCGTCGGCGTCGACGGCTCGGCCGGCGCCAACCTGGCCCTCGACTGGGCCGTCCACAACGAGGACCGGTTCGGCCCCGTCACCCCGGTCGTGTCGTACCACGTCGACGCCCTCGTCGACGGCGTCGGCACCACGTCGATGTACGAGCAGATGCTCGACGTGCTCGAACGGGACGCCGCCGCCCGACTCGACGAGGCCGCCGTCCGCCACCCGTCGCTCGCCGGCCGCGGCCACACGATCCGGGAGCACGCCGGACCGGCCCTGGTCAAGGCATCGAGGGGCCAACGTCTGTTGGTGGTCGGGTCGCGCGGACGGAGTGCCCTGGCCGAGACGCTGCTCGGTTCCGTCGCCTCCTACTGCGTGAAGCACGCCACCGCCCCGGTCGCCGTCATCCCGGCCGGTACCGAAGTCGACCGGGCGATCGACCATCTCGTCGTCGGCGTCGACGGCTCGCGCAACGCCGACGCTGCGCTGACCTGGGCCGCGGCCAACGTGGCCGACGGCGGCCGGATCAGCGCAACCGTGTGCCGCGGCCCGGGGCCCTACGCACTCGAGCTGATGCCACCCCAACCGTTCCCGACCGCACAGCTCGAGGCGATGGCGACCGAGGCCATCGAGCGCTCGATCGGCGACCTCGACCCCGAGCGCAAGGTCACGGTTGACATCGAGGTGATCGACGGCGACCCCCGCCTCGCCCTCCGGGACGCAGCCGACGAGGCGGCGCTGCTCGTCGTCGGGACCCGCGGTCACCGGGGGGCGGCGTACCTGCTGCTCGGCTCGGTCACCACGTCGCTGGTCCATCACCCGACGGTCCCGACCGTGGTCGTGCCAGCCGGCTGACCCCGATCCGCACCAACACCCTTCGCACCGAGCCAAAGGAGCATCGATGGACGAGCCGATGATCGAGGAACTGGACGACGTCACCTGCTGGGAGTACCTGGCGGCCAAGCGGATCGGCCGCCTGGCCGTCTCCGTTGCCAACAAGCCGGACGTCTTCCCCGTCAACTACGTGCTCGACGACAAGGCCGTCGTCGTCCAGACCGCACCCGGATTCAAGTTGGCCGCCGCGGTGCTCGGCAGCGGCGTCGCCTTCGAGATCGACGAGCTCGACGAGGAGGCCCACCACGGCTGGAGCGTGGTCGTGCACGGCACGGCCGGCGAGGTCGAGTCGATCGAGGGGCTCCTGGCCGCGTCCGACCTCGGCATCCAACCGTGGGCCGGGGGGCAGAAGAACCACTACATCCGCATCGAGGTCGACGAGATCACCGGCCGTCGGATCCCGGAGGTGTAACCACCCCGCCCGGCGTCATCGCCGGCGACCGCGGGCGATCAGGGACGCTGGCGGTTGGCCTGCGGCCGACCCCAGATGGGGCGGTTCCACCACCGGCCACCGAAACGCCAGCGCACGTCGGTCCGGTCCGGCTCCTCGGCCGGGGCGACGGCTGGGGGCCAGCCGATGTACACGGCGGCGGCGATGGCCGCCGCCTCCTCATCGGTCGGGGTCGGGCGGATGGTGAGGTCGTCGTCGGCCATCAGAGCGGCACGTTCCCGTGCTTGCGGCGAGGCAGCTCCTCCTGCTTTGAGGCCAGCATCCGCAGCCCGCTCACGATCTTCGACCGGGTCTCGGCCGGGTCGATCACGTCGTCGACGTAACCCCGCTCGGCTGCGACCCACGGGTTGGCGAAGTGCTCCTTGTACTCCTCGACCAGCTCGGCCCGACGGGACTCGGGGTCGGCCGCGGCCTGGATCTCGCGGCGGTGCACGATGTCGGTCGCACCCTCGGGGCCCATGACCGCGATCTCGGCCGACGGCCAGGCGAACGCCAGGTCGGAGCCGACGCCCTTGGAGTCCATCACCACGTAGGCGCCGCCGTAGGCCTTGCGGGTGATGATCTGGATACGGGGAACGGTGGCCTCGCAGTAGGCGTAGAGCAGCTTGGCCCCGTGGCGGATGATCCCGCCGTATTCCTGGTCGACACCGGGGAGGAAGCCGGGCACGTCGACGAACGTCAGGAGCGGGATGTTGAACGCATCGCAGGTGCGGACGAACCGGGCCCCCTTCGACGAGCTCTCGATGTCGAGCACGCCGGCCAGCACCATCGGCTGGTTGGCGACGACGCCGACGGTCTGACCGTCCATCCTGGCGAACCCGCAGACGATCGACTTGGCCCAGTTGGGGTGGTACTCGAGGAACTCGCCATCGTCGACGACCTCGGTAACGACCGCCTTCATGTCGTATGGCATGTTCGAGCTGGCCGGCATCAGGTCGACCAGGCCGGTGCACCGCCGCCCGGCGTCGTCGTCGGTCTCGACCCGGGGCGGCTCCTCCATGTTGTTGGCCGGGAGGAACGACATCAGGTAGCGGACGTCGTCGAGCACCGCCTTCTCGTCCGCCGCGGTGAACGTGGCAACGCCGGAGCGGGACGAGTGGCTGCCGGCGCCGCCGAGCTCCTCGAGCGTGACCTCCTCACCGGTCACCGTCTTCACGACGTCAGGGCCGGTGATGAACATGTGCGACGACTCGCGGACCATGAAGATGAAGTCGGTCATCGCCGGGCTGTAGACGGCGCCGCCGGCGCACGGTCCGAGCACCACGCTGATCTGGGGGATGACACCCGAGGCCTGCACGTTGCGGTAGAAGATGCCGCCGTAGCCATCGAGGCTGACGACGCCCTCCGGGATGCGGGCCCCGCCACCGTCGTTGAGGCCGATGTAGGGGGCTCCGACCGACATGGCCAGGTCCATCAGCTTGTGGATCTTGGCCGCGTTGGTCTCACCGGTCGAGCCGCCGGCGATCGTGAAGTCCTGGCTGGAGACGAAGACCTTGCGGCCGTCGATCGCCCCCCAGCCGGTGATGACGCCGTCGGTGTACGGCCGCTTGTCGGCCTCCGGGTGCTGGGTGCGGGCGAAGAGGTCGAGTTCGTGGAACGAGCCCTCGTCGAGCAGGTAGTCGATCCGCTCGCGGGCGAGCATCTTGCCCTTGTCGTACTGGCGTTGGACGGCCCGCTCGCTGCCGGCGTTGAGGGCCTGCTCGCGGCGTTGGCGGAGGTCGTCGATTCGGTCGCTCAGCGGTTGATCAGCCACCACGGCAGGCTACCGGTCGCGGTCTCGGCCGAGGAAGTCCCAAAGGTCCCCAAAGCCGAGCGAGGCGGGGCCGAGGCATGGGAGACTGCCCCGATGGGCGAGTCGACGACCCACCCGACGACCGAGCTGCCGAGCCAGAAGGCCTTCGCCGAGGACGAGCGGTCGGTGCTGCTCGGGTACCTCGACTACCACCGCAAGGTGCTGATCCGGAAGGCCGAGGGGCTGACCGACGAGCAGGCCCGCCTGGCCCCCTGCCCGCCGAGCACGATGTCGATGCTCGGCCTGATCCGCCACATGGCCGATGTCGAGCGGGGCTGGTTCCGGCGATCGGTTGCGGCCGAAGACGCCGGCCCGATCTTCTACGGCGAGGCCCACCCGGACGGCGACCCGGACGGCGACTTCAACGCCCCACCCGATGCCACGATGGCGGAGGCGATGGCCACGCTGCTGGCCGAGATCGAGATCGCCGACGCCAACATCGCCGCCCGCGACCTCGACCACCCGGAGGAGGATCCCGGCGACCGTCCGCCGTCGTCGCTCCGCCGGATCATCGTGCACCTGATCGAGGAGTACGCCCGTCACTGCGGTCACGCCGACCTCATCCGCGAGGCGATCGACGGCGCCACCGGGGACTAGGTCGAACGACATGGCCACCACAGAGCCGAACGACAGGGGTGAACCGGTCGCCGTCGAGCTGATCGCCCACCGGGCCGGCAACCACGCCGGCGGGGTCGACGAGGTCAGCGGTCGGGCCGACACGGTCGAGCTCGACGTCCGGATCGACCGCCGACGGCTGGTCGTTCGTCACGCCAGGCGCCTCTGGTTCACCGACCGGTTGTGGGAGAAGTGGTACCTGCTGCCCCCGCAGACTCCCGTGCTGGCGTTCGCCGATGCCGCCGCCGCGGTCGACGACGACCTCGGCCTGTGGGTCGACTGCAAGGGCATCGGGCCTCGGATCCCTCGCCGGGCACTGGCCGAAATCGGCTCCAGGAGCGGGCTCACGGTGTCGAGCAAGGCGTGGTGGATGCTCGGCAGCGTGCCGACCGCCTGGCCGGACGGGCGGCCGGTTCGGGTGGTGCGCTCGGTCAGCAACCGGTTCGAGCTGTTCCTGCTCCGATTTCTCCCGTCGCGGGTCCAAATCGACGGTGTCGTCGCCCACTCCAGACTGCTGGAAGGGCGACTGGTTCAGGGCCTTCGCGAGCGGTACGGTACGGTCTTCAGCTGGTCGATACCCGACGCAGCGACGGGGCGCCTCCTGGCGAGCTGGGGCGTCCAGGGCTTGATCATCGATGACCCGGAGGTGATGGACGAACTCCGTCAAATCTGGTGACGGAGACTGCCAAAGGTCATAAGCTCGTCATGTCGGTCCGGCCGCTACCGGATCGACCGAGGGTAGCCATGGGCCGAACAAGGGTTTTCATTCAGAGACAGTCGCTGCTGGTGGGGCTGGCGCTCCTCGCATACCTCGGCGTGCGCTTCTTCACCCAGGGCGACGTCGCCACCGCCCATCGCAATGCCCGTCAGCTCCTGAACTTCCAGAAGGCGCTCGGGCTCGACCTCGAACTCGGCGTCCAGAGCCTGTTCCTCGATGACCACGGGATCATCACCCTGGCCAACTGGATCTACATCTGGGGCTACTGGCCGCTGCTGGCCGGCACGCTCATCTACCTCGGCGCCCGCCATCGCCGCACCTTCTTCGAGCTGCGGAACGCCATGTTCATCTCCGGTGCCATCGGGCTCGTGATCTTCGCCACCTACGCCGTCGCCCCACCCCGGCTGTTCTCCAGCCAGTACGTCGACACGGTGACCGAGTTCTCCTTCTTCTACCGGGTGGCCCAGCCACCGTCGCTGGCCAACGAGTACGCCGCCGTGCCCAGCTTCCACTTCGGCTGGACGCTGCTGGTGGCGATCGCCTGGTACCGGGTGACCCGCAACACGACGCTGCGCTACGCCGCCTTCGCCATGCCGGCGGCGATGGCCTTCGCCGTGGTCGTGACCGCCAACCACTGGATCCTCGACGTCGTCGCCGGCGCCCTGGTGAGCCTGACCGGATTCGGCATCGAGTACTTCCGGACCCGGCTCTTCCCACCGTTCGGGTCGAGCCGGCTGGCCCGGGCCATCGCCCATCGGCCGGAGGAGCTGGTCATCCGGATCGACGCCACCGACGAGCACCGCAACCGACGGCAGCACCACCGCTGACCGACGGACGGGCGGGCCCCGGTGGGGCCCTACTGGTAGCACCGGGTTCGCTTCTCGGCTCCCCGGCGACGCCGGCCTTCACCTGACCGCAGCGACTCGGTACCCTCGGGTGCGGTGAAATGGGTGCTGCTCCGATCGGCCGAGGATCGGCGGCCGGCCGCCGTGACCGGCCTGGCCGCCCGACCGGCGGCCGTGCTCGAACTGCTGCTGTTGCAGGCGAACCGGTCGGTCTCGACCGACGAGATCATCGACCAGCTGTGGCCCGACGACCCGCCGCGAACAGCCCGCAACTCGGTCCAGCGGTTCGTGGCCGACATCCGCTCGGCCCTCGGCGACGACCGGGCCGTCCTCGAGACCACCCCGAACGGCTACCGGCTGACCGTCGATCCGGACGACAGCGACATCGGGCGGGTCCGCCGGTTGCGGGCCGAGGCCGAGGAGCGTCGCGCCACCGACCCAGCCGGTGCGGCCGAGCTGTTGGCCGGCGCCATCGCCCTCTTCGGCGATCTGGACGCCGTGCCGGCGCCGACCGCGGCCGCGGCTGCGGCCCGCGCCGCACACCGGGAACTGCAGCTGGAGCTGACGAGCGAGCGGGTCGATGCCCGCCTGGCCGCCGGGGCCGGCGACGAGCTGGTCGGTGAGCTCCGGGATCTCACCGAGCGGCATCCCTACCGGGAGCGGTTCTGGAGCCAGTTGATGCTGGCGCTGCGGGCGGGCGGGCGACGGGTCGAGGCCCTCCGGGCCTTCGAGCGGCTCCGACAGCGGCTCGCCGACGAGGTCGGCCTCGACCCGTCGGCCGAGCTCCGCCAGCTCGAGCGGATGATCCTGGCCGAATCGACGGAGGACGCAGCCCCCGACGCGGGCTCCGACGCAACGGCGGGCGGCGAGCGCCCGCTTCCCGGACCGGCGCTCGGCGCGACCGCGGCGACGATCGGGAGCGCCGTCGGCCGAGACGAGTTGATCGGCCGCGAGGACGACATCGACCGGGTCGTCGAGCGCCTCGGCGCCCATCGGGTGGTCACGGTCACCGGGCTCGGCGGCGTCGGCAAGACCCGCCTCGTTGCCGAGATCGCCACCCGCTGGGCGACCGGCGAGCCCGGCGGGTCGAACGGGTCGACGGGTCCGACCAATCGGCCTGGTCACGCTCCCGTCGTCGCCCGGCTCGGTGAGGTGGCGGAGGGCGACCACGTCGCGGCCGTCGTCGCCGCCGCCCTCGAACTCCAGCCCGAGTCGCCCGACCCCGATGGCACGATCGACGAGATCGTCGACCACCTGCGGCGACGACCGAGGCTGGTGGTGCTCGACAACGCTGAGCACGTGCTCGAGACGGTCCGCCGGCTCGTCGAGCGGGCCGTCGACCGGTCGGACGCCCGGCTCCTCATCAGCTCCCGCCAGAGGATCGGCCTGTCCGGCGAGGGCGTGGTCGCGCTCGGTCCGCTGGCTCTCCCGGCCGACGGTGACGTCGGGCGATCCGACGCCGAGCGGCTGTTCCGACGGCGCGCCGCCGCGGTGGACGGCGCGCTCGACGGCAACGAGGACGCAGTCGCCGCCATCTGCCGGGCGCTCGACGGGCTGCCACTCGCCATCGAGCTGGCGGCGGCGCAGCTGGCCCACGTCGGGCCGGCGGAGCTGCTCGATCGCCTCGACGCCCGCCGCCTCGATCTCGTCGGCTCCCCCGGCCAGGACCACCGGCACACGACACTCGGATCGATGCTGGCGTGGTCGTGGGACCGGCTGAGCCAGGAGGAGATCGCACTCATCGAACAACTGGCGGTGTTCAGCGCACCCATCGACATCGCCACGATCGAGCGGGTGGCCGGCGCCCGCGCCTTCCCGGTGCTGACCTCCCTGGTCGCCCGGAGCCTCGTCACCTCGACCGTGATCGACGGCCGCACCCGGTTCGGACTGCTCGAGACCGTGCGTCTCTACGCCCTGGCCAGGGCCGAGGCCGGCGAGCGCCTCGCCGGCTGGCGCGACGCCCACGCCGCTCACCTGCTCGACGTCCTGCGGCAGTGGACGCTGCCAGACCTCAACGCCTGGCTCGACACGATCGCCGAGGTCGAGCGCCACCAGCTGGAGTACGGCCCGGCGCTCGAGTGGCTCGATCAGCAGGGACGGGTCGACGACGTGGTCGAGTTGGCGGCCCGGGTGACCGGGCTGTTGGCCAGGCGGGGCCCCGGCAGCCAGCTGACGACGTGGGCCGGCCGGCTCCTGGAGCTGCGGGCGCAGCACGACCTCGTGCACGAGGACGAGGTGGCGGTGGTCGTTGCCGCGGCCGAGGACGGGTTCCGACGCAGCGCCCACGAGCGGGTGGCCGAGCTGTGTGAGGAACTGATCGCGCTCGAGGAGGCCAAGCCGACCGACCTCGGGACCCCATTCGTGGCGTTCTGGGGCACCGCGATGCACGCCATCACCCTTGATCGACGGTCTCGGGAACTGGTCGAGTCCGCGGTGCAGCGGGCGCCATCGACCGATTCCCCAGCCCTCAACGTCGCTCAGACCGAGATGTGGCTCGGCAGCTGCCAGCTGATGGACCGGCAGTTCGACGAGGCGCTTGCGTCCTTCTCGTCGGTGCTCGACGCAACGAGCCGACCGGGTGGGGTGCTGCTGTGGTCGGAGCTCGGCCGCGTCACCGCGCTGTTGCTGCTCGGGCGGATCGACGAAGCGGTCGCGGCCATGGGCGACGTCACGAGCACGGTCGAGGACAGCATCTGGCACTACGCCGTCGACATCGTCGGTGCGGTGGTCGCGGCCAAGGCCGGCGATCCGGAGCGGGCGCGGCACGACCTGGTGGCAGCGGCCCGGAGTCGGATCCGGGAGCAGCGGGCCGCGACCCGGGACGATTTCCAGATCGGCTTCGGGCTGCTCGCGGCCGAGGCCGGCGACGTTGCCCTTGCGGCCGAGCTGCTGGCCGAGCCACTGCACCAGTCGCCGCCGACGGCGTCCCTCCTGGTGAACCACCTCCACCCCGAGCCCATGGATGCAGAACGCTGGGAGGCGGTGTGGTTGACCGAGTCACTGACCCGGATGGACTCGCTCGGCCGGCGCCTCCAGGGCGACGCCGCCACGGTCGACGAGGAGCTGGCCCGGTGGGCCCCCGGCTCGGATGACCGAGCCAGGGGGCGCTGCAGCTAGGTCGACTTCACCAGCACTCAGCGAGTACTCAGCGGCCTGTGCCAGCCTGGCGTCCGAGCGATCGAGCCGGGGAGTCACCCGCGAACCGGCCCGATTCGATGGAGTGCGAGCCCGCGTCGGTTGCCTTGGGGGTGTCCGATGTGGGCTCGTCTCGCGTCTCGGCTCAGCGCCGGCCGCTGAGCACGGCGACCGCCCGATCGATCTCCTCGTCGGTTGTGGTGGCGTGGACCGAGACCCGGACCATCGCATCGAGGCCCCGACGCTCGAAGTCCCACCTGGTCGAGTCCGGGGTCGTAACCGACACGTTGATCGGGGTCGACGCCTCGGCCAGCCGCCGCTTGGTGTCGGCCGCCGCCTCGCCGGGGACCGTCGTGGTCACGATGCCGCAGCGGCGGCGACCGAGATCGTGGACCGGGAGCCCGACGTCGGCCAGCCGTGACCGGAGCGTGGTCGCCCGCTCGTCGACCGTCGCCTCGATCCGGTCGAGACCGATGGTCAGCGCCTCGTCGACCGCGGTGCCGAGCCCGAGCCAGGCGGCGTGGTTGTACTCCCAGTACTCGAACCGCCTCGCCCCCGGCGCCAGGTCGTAGGTCCGGGTGGCGGACCAGTCGGCCCCGTGGTGGTCCGGCTGGGCGGGAACGAGCCGGTCGACGATCGCGTCGGCGGCGAACAGGAAGCCGGTGCCGCGTGGGCCCCGGAGGTACTTGCGGCCGGTGGCCGACAACAGGTCGCACCCGAGCGCGCCGACATCGAGGTCGAGCTGGCCGACCGACTGGCATGCGTCGAGCAGGAACGGCACGCCGGCGGCCCGGGCCAGGGCCCCGACCTCACCCGCCGGGTTGACCAGCCCGCCGTTGGTCGGGACGTGGGTCAGGGCGATGAGGGCGATCGAGCCGTCACCAGAGCCGGTCGGCGCCCGATCGAGACGCTCGCCAAGGGCGTCGAGATCGAGCTGGCCCGACTCGTCGGACGGGATCACCTCGACGGTCACTCCACGGGTCCGCTCGGCGTGCAGGTGGGCGACTGCGTTGGCGCCGTAGGCGGCCTCGGCGGTGAGCACGACCTGGCCCGGCGTCATCGGGACCGACCAGTAGGCGGCGTTCCACGCCGCGGTGGCGTGCTCGTGGCGGGCGATCTCGTGTGACTGGCAGCCGAGGAGTCGGGCGATCGAGTCGTAGACGGCACCCTCGGCGTCGGCCATGGCGTTGGCCGCCTCGTAGCCGCCGATGGCCGACTCCAGCTCCAGGTGGGTCCGCTGGGTCGACAGAACGGCGCCAGACGAGGGCGAATCGCCGGCATGGTTGAGGTGGATGCGGTCGGCGGCGAAGGGCGTGGCGGCCCGGAGGGCGGCCACCTCGTCGACGGTGAGGGGAGTT
Organism: Actinomycetota bacterium; assembly: GCA_039195375.1. GTDB lineage: Bacteria > Actinomycetota > Acidimicrobiia > Acidimicrobiales > SZUA-35 > JAHELU01. Next base: position 23,824 of record JBCCVL010000011.1, on the reverse strand, counting down.
GCCATGGGTCGTTGTGTACTCGACCAACCCGGGCCTGGCCCAGCCGATTCGTCGAACCGCGGTCTACGGTGACGTGGTCTCACCGCCGCGGGGAAGCGAGGTCGCGATGTCCGAAGTCGTGGTCGACCAGGTCGAGGACCGCCGGGAGGTCTTCGGCTGGCAGATGTACGACTGGGCGTGGTCGGCGTTCTCGACCACGGTCGTCACCGCGCTCCTCGGCCCCTATCTCGTCGAGTTGGGCGAGGACAACGGTGGCGTCGAGGTGTTCGGGGCCAACTTGGAGCCTGCGTCGTTCTTCACGTTCGTGGTGGCCGCCTCGGCCGTGGTCCAGGTGGTCTTCCTCCCCTTCCTCGGGGCCATCGCCGACCACACCGCCTACAAGAAGGCGCTGATGATGAGCCTGGCCACCACCGGAAGCGTCCTGCTACTCGGCCTGTTCTTCGTCACCGGTTCGACGGTGGTCCTCGGCGGGGTGCTCTTTGCCATCGCCGGGGCGGTCTTCGGGGCGGCCTCGGTGATCTACAACTCCTTCCTGCCCGAGATCGCGCCACCCGAACGGCGGGACCGGGTCAGCTCGGTCGGGTACGCCTACGGCTACGTCGGCGGCGGGCTGTGGCTGGCCGCCAACCTGGCGATGATCTCGTTCATGGACGACACGGCGCTGGCCGTCCGGCTGTCGCTCGCCGGAACCGGCGTGTGGTGCCTCGTGTTCTTCTGGCTGTTCCCCGGCCGGCTGCTCCGGGCCCGGCCGGCCCACCGGGAGAAGCCGCCGGGGTCGGGATGGGTATTCTTCGGGTTCCGGGCCGCCGGGTCGACGTTGGTCGCGATGTGGCGGAACAACCGCCAGGCACTGTTGTTCCTCGGCGCCTACCTGCTGTTCACCGACGGGACGGGCACGGTGACCGGGATCGCCACCGTGTTCGCCCAGGAGGAGCTCGACGCCGAGCCGTCTGAGCTGTTGCTCCTGGTGCTGATGATCCAGTTCATCGCCGTCCCCGGCGCGCTGGCCTTCGGCCGGTTCGCCGAGCGGGTCGGGGCCAAGCGGGCGCTGATCGCCAACCTGTCGGTGTGGATGGGGCTGGTGGTCTACGCCTGGGCGGCGCTCACCTCGATGACGGAGCTGTGGGTCATGGGGGTGGTGCTGGCGTTCGTGCTCGGCGGCGCGGTGTCGCTGAGCCGGTCGCTCTTCGCCCAGATGATCCCGGCCCGCCAGGAGGCGGAGTACTTCGGGTTCTTCGAGATCGCGGCCCGGGGCACGTCGTGGCTCGGGCCGCTGACGTTCGGGCTCGTCAACCAGTTCGTCGGCTCGCAGCGCCAGGCCATCCTCTCGCTGATCGCGTTCTTCGCCCTCGGGATCATCGGGGTGGTGTTCGTCGACGTGCGCAAGGCGATGCTCGACGCCGGCAACGACCCCGACGCCGTCGTGATCTGAGACTCACACCAGCACGACGGTGCCCAGGAGGACGAGGACGGCCAGCGCCAGCAGCGACGAGGTCCAGAGCACCACGGGATGGGCGTCGAACCAGCGTCGCCGCCGGTAGAGCAGGTAGCTGGCGGCGATCCCGATTCCCAGCCCGAGCGCCGGCACCCAGAGCACGGCGAGCGCGTCGACCGTCGAGCAGGGATCGGCGAAACACGAGCCGAACACCCAGACCACACCGGCGAGGAGGCCGCCGGCCACGAGCAGCGCGGTGACGGCCAGGGCGATGACGACCAGCCCGAACCGGCGGCCGGTCCGTCGCCTCGCCTGGCGCGGTCCTGAACCCTCGTCCGGCCGTGACGTCGGGGGACGGCTCGCCGGCGGTGGCGTCGACTGGCTCGGGGTGGCGCGTGAGGCCATGACATCGATGCTGAGCCATGGCGGCGGCATCGGGCATCGGGGAAGGCCCCCATCTCGGCCTGGGGTTCGGGGTCATCTACCGTCGGTTGTCCGGATCGGCCGAGGAGGAGCCGGGCACCTCCGCCGCCACCCCGAGACGTCGCTGTGCGTGTTCGCCGACTCGTGGTTGGGCCGATGGGTGCAACTCAACGGTCGAGCCGAGGTGGTGCCGCTGCCCGAGGCGATGGAGACGCCGACGATCGGCGCTGCATCGTCCGCTTCGAGATGCTCTCCGCCGGCCCAGACGTCGCCGGCTGAACCGCGTTCGTCCATGTCGGTGTCGGCGGCCGGGATGGAGGGATCCCGGCCACCCGGCCCATGTGGACGTCGAAACCGAGGTCGAGGTCGAGGTCAGTCGCAGGGGCAGACGATTGCGCCCTCGAGCGTCCCGAAGATGTTGGGCTGGCCCTGGGCAATCGGCACGTCGAAGTCGTCGGTCGCCTCGAAGCGGAGGCGGTAGACGGCCGTCAGGCAGCAGTTGATCAGGCGCTCGTCCTGGGCTCGTACGATCCGGCCGACGAGACGACCCTCCATGACGCCACGCTCGTTGCAGCGCTGGCAGTCGTCGAACACCGGGTTGCGGTGGGTGCCGACGTTGGTCATGCCGGACAGCTCGCCGATGACGGTCATGCACTCGCCGGCCCAGAAGAAGTCGCCGGTGTGCGGGCCACGGCCGAAGCCGTCGTCGATGAGGGCGTGCACCAGGTTGGGCACGGCGAAGACCGGGGGTGGCCCGCCGTTCAGGCAGGCGCTGGCCTCGCCGTCGCAGTCCTCCGAGGCGACGCTGAGCTGCAGCGCGTGCAGTGTCTTGAGCGTCTGGCACGGCTCGGCTTCGCAGGCCTGGGTCTCGCTCAGTGTCAGGTTGATCCTTCCTCGCAGGTTCTTGGAGACGGGGAGCAGGCAGATCTCGCGCTGGTACAGCGCCATCGGCTCGTTCAGGTAACGACAGGGCTGGATGGCCGCGTTCGAGATGCTGCTCGGGGTTGCGGCCGGTGGGATGGTGGTCATGGGTTTCTCTCTCGATCGGGTGATCCGGTGATGGTTCGTGGCGGGCTGCCACACCGATGACCGTGAAGCGGGGCGATAAACCACCGGTTAACCGGCGCCGCGGGCGGCCAGCCGATCGAGGCGACGACGATTCGATCTGGCATGCTCGATCCATGAGCGATGGGGAGACGGGGGCAAGCCAGGATCCGTTCAGCTGGAGTCGGGTGGTCCGCCTGTTCACGCCACATCGAGCCCGGCTGACCGTCGTCGTCGGGCTCGTGCTCGCGGTTGCGGCGATCGGCGTGGTCAACCCCCTGCTGATCCGGGTGATGTTCGACCAGGCGCTGTTCCCCGAGGACGGAGGGGTGACCGACCTCGGACTCGTGGCCACGCTGGCCGCCATCATGCTCGTGGTCACCTTCGCCGGCGGGGCACTCGGTGTGTGGCGGACGATCGCAACGAACCGGCTCGGCCAGGACGTGCTGCGGGACCTGCGGGACCGGCTGTACGGCCACCTGCAGAACCTGTCGCTGTCGTTCTACGCCGGAGCCCGCACCGGTGACCTCCAGTCCAGGATCACCAGCGACGTCGGTGGCATCCAGAACGCCGTGACCAGCACGGTCTCCAACATCCTGTCGAACGTCGTCACGTTCACCAGCGCGCGGGTGGCCATGCTGTTCCTGTCGGTCCCGCTGACCGGCCTGGCACTGGTCACCGTGCCGCTGTTCGTGCTGGCCACCCGCTGGGTCGGCTCCCGCCGTGAGCGCTACACGGCCCAGACCCAGGCGGCCACCGCCGAGATGAGCGTGGTCACCCAGGAGACGCTGTCGGTGTCCGGCATCACCCTGGCCCGGTTGTTCGGCCGCCAGGACCGGGAGGTCGAGCGGTTCCAGGCCGCCAACCGTCGGCTGGCCGAGGCCGCCACCGCCCAGCAGGTCATCGGTCAGGCCTTCTTCACCGTGATCCAGGCCTTCATGGGCGCCACCCCGGTGCTGATCTACCTGGTCGCCGGGTGGCTGCTCGACCGGGGGAACGGGCTCTCGGCCGGCACGATCGTCGCCTTCACCACCCTCCAGGGCCAGCTGTTCTTCCCGGTGGCCCGGCTCCTGGAGACGACGGTCGAGCTGCAGTCGAGCCGGGCGCTGTTCCGGCGGATCTTCGAATACCTCGACACCGAGCCCGACATCGTCGAGGCCGACGACCCGGTGGTCCTCACCCGGGACCGGGCCGATGGGATCGTGGCCTTCGACGACGTCCACTTCGCCTACGACGGCACCGAGGGGGAGGTCCTGGCCGGCGTCGACTTCGAGGCACGACCCGGTCAGCTGGTCGCCTTCGTCGGGCCGTCCGGCTCCGGCAAGTCGACCGTGCTCAACCTGGCCGCCCGGCTGTACGACCCCGACGGTGGTCGGATCACGATCGACGGGGTCGACCTGCGGGACCTGGCGTTCCCGTCGGTGGCCGACCTCATGGGGTTCGTGACCCAGGAGAGCTACCTGTTCGCCGGCACCCTGCGAGACAACATCGCCTACGCCAGACCGGACGCAACCGAAACCGAGATCGAGAAGGCGGCCAGGGCGGCCGCGATCCACGACCGGATCGTCGAGCTGGAGGAGGGCTACGACACCGTGGTCGGCGAGCGGGGGTTCCGACTGTCCGGCGGCGAGCGGCAGCGGATCGCGATCGCCCGGGTGTTGCTGCACGAGCCGAAGGTCCTGATCCTCGACGAGGCGACCTCGGCCCTCGACACCGCGTCCGAGCGCCGGATCCAGTCGGCGCTCGACGAGCTGGTCAGCGGTCGGACCACGCTGGCGGTCGCCCATCGCCTGTCGACCATCCAGGCCGCCGATGTCATCCACGTCTTCGGGCGGGGCACGATCGTGGAGTCGGGCACCCACGACGAGCTGCTGGCGGTTGGCGGGGCGTACGCCGACCTCTATCGGGAGCAGTTCGGCGGCGGCGAGATCGAGACGACCTGCGCCGACGGCGTCGTGTTCCGGGACGGCCGGTGCCAGTACTTCGCCGCCAGCGCCAGCACCGGCGCCGCCGCCGGTTCGCACCTGGCATAGATCGACATCCGATAGGTCGGTTACCGACCTATAGTGCTCGGCGTGCGGGAACCGACCTATTTCATCCTGCTCTCCCTGCTCGGCGAACCCCGGCACGGCTACGCCATCGCCAGGCGATCGGAGGAGCTGTCGGACGGCCGGGTCCGGCTCGCAGCCGGGACGCTCTACGGCGCCCTCGACCGGCTGGTCGATCAGGGTCTGATCGCGGTCGAGCGGGAGGAGACGGTGCAGGGCCGACGGCGGCGGACCTACCGGATCGAGGAGCCGGGCCGCCGAGCGGTGATCGCCGAGGTCGAGCGCATGCGGGCCTCGGTTGCGGCCGCCGACGACCTCGACCCCATCGGCGGCCCCGGGTCGATCGCGGCGGTGACGCCGTGAGCGGCCGCCGCTACGGGCTCGTGTTGCTGGCCTACCCGAGCGACCACCGCCGGCGTCACGGCGACGAGCTGGCGGCGACCGCCGACGAGTTGGCCGGAGGCCACTGGTCGTTCCGTCAGGCCCGCTCCCTGCTGATCGGTGGCCTTCGGGCCCGGGCGCTCGAATCGTCTGGCGGCGAGGCCCGCCAGCTCTGGGCCGACGGCGTCGGCCTCACCCTCGTGCTCTGGTTCCTGCTCCAGGCCACGCCACCGTTTGTCCAGCTCGTGGTCGGCGCCGACGGCAGGAGGCTTGACGGACTCCCGCTGCTGGTCGCGGCCGCGGTCGCGCTCGTGCCCGTTGCCGCCCTCGTCGTGACGACCCGGTGGCCGGCGTGTCTCGCCGTGGTCACCTCGGGCGGTATCTGGCTGTTCGCCGTTGCCACCGCCGAGCCGAGCCTCCCGTTCGGTCGGGATCCGGCGATCGCTGCGGCGGGTCAGCTGCTGGCGACCACCGCACTGGCGTGGTGGCTGGGCCGCTGCGGCGACGGGAGGCGAGCGATGTCGCCCACGGGTGCGATCGCGATCCTCGTCGTCCTCGTGGGGGTGTCATCGCTCGCCGGCTCGCCGTTCGGGGTTCCGGCGTTTGCCGCCGTGATCTTCGGTCTCCCCCTCCTCGGTCTTGCTTTGGTCCTGGTCGACCCGCGCTGGTTGATGGCCGCAACGGCCCTCTGGGCGACGCTGGTCGTCGGCATGATGCCGTTCAGGCTCGCCGTCGGCGGCGGAGGTCTGGACACGGCCACCGTTCTGTTCGGCGCAGTCACGGCGCTCGGGGTCGGGGTCGGGCTGGCACTGGCGAGGTTCGGCACCCGGCGCCTCGTCGAGTCGCCGTCCGGTGGTTGGCCGACCGGGAGCGTCTGAGCGCGAGCGTCGGGCGGCCGGTCGATCGACGGGCGTCGAGCGAGGCGAGGTACCGTGCGGGCGATGAGCGAGCTGACGGCCGTCGTGTTCGACCTCGACGGGGTGATCCGCCACTTCGACCCGGCCCGGCTGGTCGAGATCGAGACCCGCTACGGCCTGGAGCCGGGGGCGCTCTGGTCGACCGCCTTCGCCCCCGAGCTGGTCACGCAACTCGTGACCGGCGCCATCACCCGCTACGAGTGGGGGCTGCGGGTCGGCCAGGCCGTCGGCAACCTGGCGGCGGCGGCCGAGTGGCATGCCGACGACGGCACCGTCGACCCCGAGGTGCTCACCCTGGTCGACGAGCTCCGTGCCGAGGACCTCACCGTCGCCATCCTCACCAACGGCACCGACACGATCCCCGCCGAGCTCGACCGGCTCGGCATCACCGATCGGTTCGACCGCATCTTCAACACGGCCCAGATCGGCGTGGCCAAACCCGACCAGGCGATCTTCGCCCATGTGTGCGCCGAGTTGGCCACCGAACCGTCGACGGTGTTCTTCACCGACGACTCGCAGGGCCACGTCGACGGCGCCGCAAGCGCCGGGCTCGTCGCCGCCCACTTCGTCGACGCCGCAACGACCCGCCGCCAGCTGACCGACCTCGGCGTCGCCATCGGTCGGTGACCGCGTCCTAGACCCGGGTCAATTTCCAGACGATCTCGCTCGGCCAGCGCTGCGCCCAATCGACGGAGACGAAATCGTCGTGGCCAGACGCGTTCGCCGGGGCCCGAGGCTCCCGGAGGTCGTCGATCGTGAACCCGGTCGACCGGAACAGCGCTGCCCAATCCGAGACGGCCAGGCAGAAGTTGACCCCACCCGGATCGACCTCTGCCTCCCGCCAATCGAGGGTGTGCATCCCGAAGTAGGGCCGCGTCAGGGAGTCGGTGACACGGGATCCGTCCGCCGCTACGCAGGCCATGGCCAACGGGTGGTTGGCCAGGAAGGCCAGCCGTCCGCCGGGGCGCAGCAGGCGATGGGCCTCCCACAGCCACGCCTCGGGCTCACACCAGATCGACGCCCCGTATTCGCTGATGGCGAAATCGAACGAACCGTCCGGTCTTGGCACCGTCTCGGCGTTGCCGTGGATCAGGGTGAGGTCGATCCCGTGCTCGTCGGCCAGGCGGCGGGCGGTGGCCAACTGGCGCTCGGAGTTGTCGATACCGGTGACGGTGGCACCGCGGCGGGCCATCCACGCCGACACGTAGCCGGTGCCGCAGCCGAGCTCGATGGCGTCCATGCCACGCATGTCGACGGGGAGCATCTCGACCTCGGCATCGGGCACGCTCCAATTGCCCCACGTCGGCTCCCGGGTCCAGGCCCCCTCGGTCAACGCCGCCCAGTCGTCGGCCAGCGCGTCCCAGTGCTGCCGGTTCTCGGCCACATGATCGGGCAGGTGATCCTCGGGTTCGTCGGGTTCGTCGGCAGCCATGTGGCCAACGTAGCTGCCGTCGCCGACCGGCGTTGCGGCAACACCCACCGCACGACCTACCCTGCCTCTCGTGCGGAGCGAGCTGCAGCGGCGCCTCTCCCGCTACTGGCGCATGGAGCTGGCCAACGCCGTCATCGTGCCGTTCGCCCTCCTCCTGCTCGCCGAGGTCTCCGGCGACGGTGTCGGCTGGCTGTCGGTCGCTGCCCTCGTCCCGATGGTGGGGTTGTTGATCGTCGGCGGGTGGTACTGGCGGGCCAAGTGGCTGCAACTCGGCGGTGACCGTCGCGCCATCGAACCGGCGCTCCGCCTCGCCGACCGGGCGCAGCGACCCCTCGGTGTCACCAGCATCGCAGCCGCCGGCCTCGCCGCCCTCTCCTGGGTGGTACCGGCGCTGTCGGTCGGACGATCCGACCGGATCGTGGCGTCGATCGCCGCCGCGCTGGCCGCGGCGGAGTACGTGAACTACTACCACCGCCAGCTCCAGCACGTCGACCGGCTGGCGGACGCCAGGCGGCTGGTCAGCGGCCGAGGCTTCCGCCCGGCCAAGTTGGCCGTCGACCTGGCCCGCCACCGCACGGGCGGGACCACATCAACCGCCACGAGCGCTGAGCGGCGCCTACGCTGCGTGGATGGACCTGCCGGTCAAGCCCCCGATCCGCCCGATGCTGGCCAAGGCCGTCGAGGGCATCCCCGATCGTGACGACCTGCTGTTCGAGCCGAAGTGGGACGGGTTCCGCTGCATCGTGTTCCGCGACGGCGACGAGGTCATCCTCGGTTCCCGCAACGACAAGCCGCTGACCCGCTACTTCCCCGAGATGCTCGAACCGATCCGGGCCAACACCCCGGAGCGATGTGTGCTCGACGGCGAGTTGATCGTGGCCGTCGACAACCGGCTCGAGTTCGACCAGCTCCAGCAGCGGATCCACCCGGCCGAGTCGCGGGTGAACATGCTGGCCGAGAAGACCCCGGCCAGCTTCATCGCCTTCGATGCCCTGGCCATCGGCGATGACGACCTGCGAGCGCTGCCGTTCCGCGAGCGCCGGGCCCGGTTGGAGGCGACGCTGGCCGGGACGGAACCACCGGTCCACCTGACCAGGGTCACCGACGACCACGAGACCGCCAACCGTTGGTTCGTCGACTTCGAGGGTGCCGGACTCGACGGCCTGATCGCCAAGCCGGTCGACGACCCCTATGTCGAGAACAAGCGGACCCAGCTCAAGGTCAAGCACATCCGGACCGCCGACGCGGTGGTGGCCGGGTTCCGATGGCACAAGGACGGGGAGGGCGTCGGTTCGCTGCTGCTCGGGCTCTACGACCAGGACCGGGAGGCCTACGGCGGGGGCAACCTGCACCACGTCGGCGTCGCCGCGAGCTTCACGAAGAAGCGGCGCTCCGAGCTGGTCGACGAGCTACGGCCGCTGACCGAGGGCGCGCTCGAGGCCCACCCGTGGCGGTCGTGGGCCGAGGCGGAGGCCCACGCTGCTGCGGAGGGCCGCATGCCAGGGGCCCCACACCGCTGGAGCGCCCAGAAGGATCACACGTGGGTGCCGCTGCGGATCGAGCGGGTCGTCGAGGTGAAGTACGGGTCGACGCTCAACAACCGGTTCCGAGAGGTGACGAAGGTGCTCCGGTGGCGTCCGGACAAGGAGCCGTCACAGTGCACGTTCGAGCAGCTCGACGAGCCGGTCCCCATCGGCCTCGACGCCGTGCTCGCTGCCGAGCGCTAGCGGGGCGAGCGCACAACGATGGCCGCCAAGAAGTCCGACTCGATCGTCCGGGAGGTCGCCGGCCGCGAGGTCACGATCTCCAACCCCGACAAGGTGTTCTTCACCAAGCGGGGCCAGACCAAGCTCGACCTGATTGAGTACTACGAGGCGGTCGGCGAGCCGCTGATGGCCACGATGGGCGGCCGACCGACGCTCATGCAGCGCTTCCCCGACGGTGCCTCGGGCAAGAACTTCTTCCAGAAGCGGGTGCCGAAGGGGGCGCCGCCGTGGTTCCAGACCACGACGATGTCGACCCCGAACGGCACCACCTCGAACGCCATGGTGGCCGCCGATCTGGCCCATATCGCCTGGGCGGCCCAGATGGGATGCCTCGGCTTCCACCCGTGGCCGATCCGGGCCGACGACCCGGCCAGGACCGACGAGCTGCGCATCGACCTCGACCCCTCCAAGGGCATCACGTTCGACGACATCCGCAACGCCGCCCTCCTCATCAGGGACTACCTCGACGAACTCGGCCTCGTCGCCTTCCCGAAGACCACCGGCAACCGGGGTCTCCATCTCTTCATGAGGCTGGAGCCACGGTGGGACAGCTACGACGTCCGCGGCGCGGCCGTGGCCATGGCCCGGGAGCTGGAGCGTCGCCACCCGGACCAGCTCACCGCCGCCTGGTGGAAGGAGGAGCGGGGCTCGAAGGTGTTCATCGACTACAACCAGAACGCCCCGCACAAGACCGTGTTCGGGGCCTGGAGCGTGCGGGCCCGGGTTGGAGCACAGGTGTCGGCCCCGTTCCGCTGGGAGGAGATCGACGAGATCGATCCCGAACAGCTGACGATGGAGCGGGTCGTCGAGCGGCTGGAGGCCGACGGCGACCCGTGGGCGGAGATGTACGACGCCCCCTACTCGTTGGAGCCGCTGCTGGCGGCCCGGGAGCGCGACCACGAGGCCGGGCTGCTCGACGCCCCCTGGCCGCCGGTGTATCCGAAGATGCCACACGAGCCGCCGCGGGTCGCCCCGAGCCGGGCCCGCAAGGAGAGCTGACCGGGCCCGAGCGAAGAGGCGTTCGCCCGACCGGCCGGGTTACGCTCCGGCGGTGAAGCAGCTCTACCTCATCGCCGGGGTGACGATGGCCGGCGTCAGCGCCGTCTTCACCCTCTTCGCCGAGTTGGAGCAGCGGTACGGTCTGTCGACCACCTCGCTCGGCTGGATCGCCGGCAGCGCCTTCCTGGCGGCGCTCGTTGCCCAGCTCTGGCTGTCCCGCTATGCCGACCGGGGGCACGCCACCCTCCTGCTCCGCACCGGGATGGTGGCCGGTGCCGTCGGTCTGCTGTGGTTCGCGGCGGCGACCGAGGTCTGGCAGTTCGTCGCCGCCCGGGCGCTGCTCGGGGCCGGGGTCGGCATGGTCGTACCGCCGGCCAGGCGGGCCATCGTGGTCACGTCGGACGGCGACTCAGGCGAGCGGCTCGGCACCTTCTACTCGGCCTACCTCGCCGGGTTCGTGTTGGGCCCGCCGATCGCCGGCGTGCTGGCCCAGGTCGGGGACGTGCGGCTGCCGTTCGCCGTGTTCGGCGGCCTCACACTGGTGGCCCTCGTCTCGGTCATCCGCCGCCCCCTCCCGGAGGGCGTCGAGCGGACCGAACCGAGGTCGGCGGACGAGGAGCGGGACCAGCGACGGGTCCTGCGTCGGCTCATCACCAGCCGGCGGATGATCGCCGCGCTGTTGGTGGTGGTGTCGTTCCGGTACTCGATTGGCGTGTTCGAGCCGCTGTGGGCCGTCCACCTCGACGACCTCGGAGCCTCGACCACCATCGTCACCCTGTCGTTGACCTTCTTCGCCCTGCCGATGCTCGTGGTGGCCAGGCCGGCCGGTCGGCTGTCCGACCGCTACGGCTCCCGCCTGGCCTCGCTGTTGGCTGCGCTGGTCACCGTCCCGCTCATGGCCACCTACGGCTATGCCGGGATCCTGTGGTTGGTGTTCGCCCTCGCCATCCCCCACGGACTGATGGAGGCGGTCCTGTCGCCGGGCTCGCAGGCCGCCGTCGCCGAAGCGTCCGGCGACGACGATGCGGCGTCGGCCCAGGGGCTGGCCGAGGCGTCCGGTTCGGCCGCCGCCGCCATCGGGGCCTTCACTGCGCCGGCCCTGTTCGATGCCTACGGCCCCGGTCCGGCCTGGGTCGTCGCCGGCGTGGTGATGGGCGTGCTGCTCGCCACGAGCTGGCTGCTCGACCCACCCCACCGGAAGCGCTCGGCTGTGGCGGCCGCCGAGCCGGCGGCCGCTCGGGTCGAGCGGGACCCGATCAGCCCAGCTTCTTGACCAGCATGGCCACCCGGTAGTCGGGTGAGCCCGTCGGCTCGAACTGCTCGACCGACTCGAAGCCGGAGATCTCGTGGAACCGCAACGACCGTGGGTTCGGCGGCTCGACGTTGACCTCGGCGCACAGCATCGGCTTCTGGGTGTCGACCGCCCACTCCTCGAAGTCCCGGTAGAGCGCCGGGCCCCAGCCGGCGCCCCGCTGATCCTCGGTGACCGCCACCCGGTCGATGTAGGCGAACAGGGGGTAGCGGTCGGCGAACCAGCCGAAGTTGGGACTGCCGTAGGGGGCGTCCTCACCGAGGCCGACGAGCAGGGCCACGATCCGGCCGTCGTACTCGACCACCTTGAAGTACGGCGCCCACTCGGCGAAACCGGCCAACTTGTCCGCGTCCATCGGGCCGACCTCGGGCACGCAGGCGGCGTTGAGGGCCAGGACGGCCTCGGCATCCGCCTCGTCGTAGCGTCGGATCATCAGCGTCTCCCTTCTCGAATCGTCGGGGCCGTCAGCCTCGGGCCGCCACCAGGGCTGCGGTCCGCTCCAACAGGTCGGGCGCATCGCAGCGGGCGGCAAACGTCGTCAGCGCGTCGGTCGGCCCGGTCCAGCGGAGCTCATCGACGTCGCTCGCCACCGGGGCGTCGACCTCGAGGGTGGCGAGGCGACGGAACAGCAGCGCATCGTCGAGCTGGTCGGCCAGGGTCTTGGCCAGCTTGGCTCCTCCCCGGACCGTGATGTCCCACTGGCCGGCCGCCAGCGGGATGGCGTCGATGTGGCCGTAGCGGGTCAGCACCGCTGCGGCCGACTTTGCTCCCCAGCCGGGCAGGCCGGGGAAGCCGTCGGCCGAGTCGCCGACGAGGCCGAGCCAATCCGGGATCGACTCGGGCGGCACCCCGTACTTCTCGACCACGTCGGCGACGTCGAGGATCTTGTTGTTGCGACGATCGAACTGCAGCACCCGGCCGGCTCTGACGCACTGGGCCAGGTCCTTGTCCGGCGTGCAGAGCAGCACCCGACCGACCCGCTCGTCGGCGTCGGCCAGGGCGGCGAGGGCGGCCATCCCGTCGTCGGCCTCGTGTTCGACCATGGGGTAGGTGGCCAGGCCGAGCGCCCGCAGCCCGTCCTCGAGCGGATGGAACTGGGACAGGATCGCCTCGTCCATGCCCTCGCCCGTCTTGTAGCCGTCGTACATCTCGTTGCGGAACGACTCGATGACGTGGTCGGTGGCCACGCCGACGTGGGTCGCGCCGTCCTCCAACAGGGCGACCATGCTGCGGAGCACTCCCCGCATGCCGCCGACCTCCTCGCCGTCGCCGTTGACGTGCGACGGGCGGGCGAAGAACTGGCGGAACAGCTCGTAGGTCCCGTCGACGATATGCACGGTGATCGGCTGCGCCATGGGGCCCGACTGTACTGGCCCGGCCACCTTCAGCGGGGCGGGAAAACGAGCGCTAGCGTCGCGGCAATGAGCGAGATCGAGATGGTGCACGATCATCGCGACGTCCAGGGCGGGGCGGCCAGGGCCGCCGTCTTCGGCATCAGCGACGGGCTCGTCTCCAACGTCGGTCTGATCCTCGGCGTCGCCGCGGCCGAGCCGACCGCCTCGACGGTGATCGTGGCCGGTGTCGCCGGTCTCCTGGCCGGGGCCGTGTCGATGGCGGCCGGGGAGTACGTGTCGGTCAGGGCCGAAGCGGAGCTGGTCGAGCGCGAGCTGACCATCGAGCGGGTCTCGCTCACCCGTCACCCCGAGATGGAGATCGAGGAGCTGGCCAGCATCTACCGCAGTCGGGGGATCGGGGCGGAGCAGGCGCTCGAGCTGGCCGCCGCGGTCATGGAGGATCCCGAGGTCGCACTCGAGGTCCACGCCAGAGAGGAGCTCGGGGTCGATCCGGCCCACGTCGGTGACCCGGTCAGGGCCGCCGCCAGCTCGTTCGTCGCCTTCTCGATCGGCGCCGTCCTGCCGCTGCTCCCCTGGTTCTTCGGTGAGGGCAACGTGGTGGTGGTCGTCTCGGTCGCCGTCGGCCTGATCGCCGCAGCTGCCGTCGGGGTCGGTCTGGCCCACTTCACCGAGCGCTCGCCGTTGCGCACCGCGGCCCGCCAGGTGGGGATCGCCGGCCTGGCATGTGCCGTGACGTATGCGATCGGCAGCGTGGTCGGCGTCGCCATCGAGTGAGCGGTCGGATGACGGCCGCTGGAGCCTGCCGTCGGATGACGCCCGGTGGCCACAACCGCTAGCGTCCTCAGGCGATGGCACGAATCGCAACCGAGGACACCGTCGGCCTGCCCGACCTGCTCGACTTCATCCGTCCCCGCAACCAGTGGATGCTCACGACGATGCGGACCGACGGGCGACCGCAGATCTCACCGGTCACCGGCGGCGTCGGCGCCAGCGGCGAGCTGCTGGTGGCGACGTACCCGATGCGGGACAAGGTGCACAACCTCCGTCGGGACCCCCGGGCATCGATCTGCGTCCTGAGCGACCACTTCGGCGGGGCGTGGGTCCAGGTCGACGGTGAGGCGACGGTGACCGACGTGCCCGAGGCGGTCGACGGGCTCGTCGAGTACTTCCGGGCCGTCGCCGGCGAGCACAGCGACTGGGACGAGTACCGGGCGGCGATGGTCCGCCATGGCAAGAGCCTGGTGTCGATCGCGATCGAGCGCTGGGGGCCGATCGCAACCGGTGGCTTCCCGGCCCCGGTCATCCCGCTGCTCGGCGGTGACGACGCCGGGTCGGGCGATGACGGGGAGGCGGGGGCCGACGGAGCCGACGGGCCCGCCGACGTCGGGTGACCGACGTCTCGACGATTCCCGACTGACTCGGTAGGGAATTGGCTCTAGGCTGATCCCATGCGGATCAACGACGTTGCCCCCGACTTCCAGGCCGACACCACCCAGGGACCGATCTCGTTCCACGACTGGATCGGCGACGGGTGGGCGCTCCTCTTCTCCCACCCGAAGGACTTCACCCCGGTGTGCACCACCGAGCTCGGCGCCGTCGCCGGGCTGCAGGGCGACTTCGCCGAGCGCAACTGCAAGATCATCGGCATCAGCGTCGACGGGGTCAGCGACCACGAGCGATGGAAGGGTGACATCGCCTCGGCCACCGGCCATGCCGTCGACTACCCGCTGATCGGCGACCCGGAACTGAAGGTGGTCAAGGCCTACGAGATGCTGCCGGCCGACGCCGGCGACACCTCCGAGGGGCGAACGGCGGCCGACAACGCCACCGCCCGAACGGTCTTCATCATCGGACCGGACAAGAAGATCAAGGCCCAGCTCACCTACCCGATGACCACCGGGCGGAACTTCGCCGAGATCCTGCGCCTGCTCGACTCGATCCAGCTGACGGCCGCCGAGCAGGTGGCCACCCCGGCCAACTGGACCAAGGGCGACGACGTGATCATCGTGCCGTCGGTCAGCGACGAGGAGGCCAAGGAGCGCTACCCCGACGGGTGGGAGCAGCCGCTCCCCTACCTGCGGGTCGTGCCCCAGCCGAGCAGCTGACGTGTGGCGGCCCGACGGCCGTCACCTCGAGTGTCGACGTCGGGCGAAACCTCGCATCCCCAGCGATCAGTCGACGTTGACCGCGCGCCAGCAGCTGCTGGCCAGACGATCGAGGGCGTCGGCGTCGAGCTGATCGCCACCGGCCACCAGCCGGATGGCCGGGCCGACGGCGAGGTCGAACAGGACCAGCGGCGGCAGGTCGACGAAGCGATCGGCGAGGTCGGCCGTCGCTGCGGCGAGACGGTCGTCCGGGTGACCGTCGAGATAGGCCTGGTGGGCCACCCCGGCATAGGGGGACACGTCGACCTGGACGAGGAACCGGGCCCGCTCCGGCTCGGCCGCCAGGAAACGGTGGACGTTGGCCCAGATGGCCAGGAACCGCTCGGCCGGCTCGGCCACGAGATCGACGCCGGCCACGGCCGCCTCCGAGAGCTGAGCCTTCAGCTCCCGGTAGGCGTCGATGACCAGATCGTCCTTGGAGTCGTAGTGGACGTAGGCGGTGCCGGCGGCCACGCCGGCCGCCTTGGCCACCGCCTGCATCGACGCGCCGTGGAAGCCACGCTCGGCCACGACCGACCGGAGCGCGGCCCGGATCCGGGCCGGTCGATCTGGCGCAGGCGCCGACGCAGACGCAGCGACCGCGGCGCCGGACCCGTCGAGGATCGCCGGCTCAGCCATCGAGGGTGGCCAGGGCCTCGGCCACGTCGAGCGTCACCCCCGTGAGGTCGGTCGACATCGTCCACAGGTCGGCGATGGCCTGGTCGAAGCCGCGATCCCGGTAGCCGCGGGAGACGGCTGGGCCGTTCATGCCCCACTTCGGGGCGTAGTACTCGGCTCCCTTCGCCTTCGGGTCGACCGCGGCCCGGATCTGGGGTCGGGCGCCGTCGCGGGTGCTCATGCCGATCGTGCCGGTGAGGCGGTGGAAGAACCCGCCGAGGAAGCCGCCGCCACCTTCGGCGACCGTGGTCGACTGGAGGTCGGAGTTGGTCAGGCCGGGGTGGGCCGAGAGGGCGATCGCCGTGGCCCCGGCCGCTTCGAGCTGACGGTTGAGCCCGATGGCGAAGTGGAAGTTGGCCAGCTTGGACCGGCCGTAGGCCTGCCAGGCGTCGTAGCCCTTGTCGAGGTGCGGGTCGGTGAGATCGACCGGCCGACCCTGGTGGCGGGCGGTGCTGGTGACGGCGACGATGCGGCCGGCGTCGGCCCGCAGCACCGCCGGGAGCAGCAGTGAGGTCAGCGTCCAGTGACCGAGGTGGTTGATGCCGAACTGGGTCTCGAACCCGTCGACGGTGCGGCCATCGGGCATCGCCATCACTCCGGCGTTGTTGACCAGGATGTCGACCACCGGATGGGCGGCCACGATCTGGGCTGCGGCGGCCTTGACCGACTCCTGGGAGCCGAGGTCGAGCTCGACGACCTCGAGCGACGCGTCGGCGCTGGCGGCGAGGATCTCGTCTCGGGCGTCCGCCGCCTTCGCCTGGTTGCGGGCGGCCATGACCACGTGGGCGCCAGCACCGGCGAGGGCCTTGGCGGTGGCCAGACCGAGGCCACCGTTGGCGCCGGTGACGACGGCGACCCGGCCGTCGAGGTTGGGGATGTCAGCTTCGGTGAAGGCCATGTCGGCTCCTGTCCGTGTGGCGATGGTCGAGGCGATCATCGACCTCGACGAATGAACGTTCATTCAGTCTGGCGCCAATGACCGCCGATGGCGACATGACCTTGGTCACCTTCGCCAGGCCGGTGGGACGTTCGGCCCTGCCGACGGCCGGCCGACTCCGGTTCGCTTGAACCCATGGCAACCGCAATCGTGACAACTCCCCTCCCGGCGGCCGCCGCCGAGTCGACCGCCACCGCCGAGGCCAACCGCCCACTGGCCGCGTTCCTGGCCACGGCGGCGGTGTGCATCGCCCTGGTCTGGGCGGCCGTGGCCACCCTGCTGATCGTCGTGACCGGCATCCCACCGGCCGCCGCCATCGGCGTCGGCGGGTACGCCGCCTTCTGGCTCGGTGGCGGGTTCGGCGCCATCTTCGGCGGTGCCGCGGCCTTCGGGCGCGACCACTAGCCACCGCTGCACCACCACCGGTCACCGCTCGGCGAGGCGGCGACCGGTCGGAGAACCGCCGGTAGAGTCGTGGCCTCATGCAGGTCCCGGTTCGCCTGGCGGTCCTCCTCCGCCCCAGCGTCGCCCCCGGCGTGCTGTTGGCGGTCGGGTTCAACACCCTCGTCCTCGCCGCCACCCCGTTCCTGCTCGACCTCGTCGTGGCCGAGTACGGGATCGGGCTCACCGCCGCCTCCCTCATCGGTGTCGCCCAACTCGGCGGGTTCACCGTCGGCTCCTGGGGCGCCGGCCGCTGGCTCCGACCACGACGCCGGGTCTTCATCGCCGCCATCACCATCGCGCTGGCTGCCAACGCAGCGTCGATCCTGGTACCACCGTTCGTCGTGCTGGTCGGCCTGCGGCTGCTCAGCGGCCTGGCGCTCGGTCTGATCACCTGGTTCGCCTGGGTGCAGGTCTTCGGCGACGACGAGGGCATGGCCGACATCGCCGTCGTCGGTCCGCTGATCGGCGTCGCCTCGGGCCCACTGATCGCCTGGTTCGCCATCGAGGGCGGGACGGCCGGGGTGTTCGCCCTCCTCGCCGGGGCCGCCATCATCCCCCTGGCCTTCAACCGGGGCACCGGTGCGACCGACGTCGTCGTCACCACCGGCGGCCGTTCCCGACCGGTGCCGGCGGCGGCCGTCATGCTCGTCGCCCTCTGCGTGTTCACGATCGGCGGCTCGTCGATCTTCCAGTACGCGGTGGTGCTCGGCGACGCCAACGCCGGGCTGTCGACCGGTACCGTCGCCCTCCTCTACAGCGGCAACGCCCTCGCTGCGGTCCCGGCCGCCAAGTGGCCGGCCACACGTCGGGGCATCCCCGGCCCGTGGATGGCGCTGACCGCGCTGTGCGCCGTGCTGTTGGCGGCCTCGGGCCAGCCGCTCGTGTTCGGGGCCGCGCTGGTGACGTGGGGCTTCGCCTTCTGGATGGCGATCCCCGGCGTGTTCAAGGCCCTGGCCGAGCGCTCGGCCAACCCGGCCGACCGGGCCGGCGATGCCCAGGCGGTCATGGCCGCCGGTCGGGTCGTCGGGCCGTTCCTCGGCGGCTCGCTGATCGACACGCTCGGCACCACCTGGCTCGGCGCCGTCGGCGGCGGCCTGATGCTCGCGGCCGCCGGCGCGGTGTTCGCCGTTCGCCGCGGGGTCACGCCCCGCCGACCAGACGGCGATGCCGATGGCGACGGGGACGCCCTTGGGCCCACCGACCGGGCTGTGGAACGATGACGACATGGAACCGACCCGGGCCGCCAGCTTCCCCTTCGTTCCGCCGACCGCCCCGCCGCTCGCCATCGATCGGACCGAGGGCGTCTGGCTGATCACGACCGACGGCACCCGCATCCTCGACGCCGGGGCCGGGGCGGTGGTGACCAACATCGGCCACGGCCGACCCGAGGTGGTCGAGGCCGCCACCCGGGCGCTGTCGAGGATCGACTACGTCGTGCCGCTGTGGGCCACGGAGAACCGGGTGGCGCTGGTCGAGGAGCTGACCGGGCACTGGCTGCCCGACGGCTTCAGCCGGGCGTCGTTCTTCTGCGGCGGCTCGGAGTCGGTTGACGCCGCGGTCCGCTGCGCCCGCATGTTCCACGTCTCCAACGACGAGCCCGACCGCTGGAAGGTGATCGGGCGTGACGTCTCCTACCACGGCTCGACGCTGTCCGGCCTCAGCGTCGGCGGCCACGACCGACGGCGGGCCGGGCTCGAACCGCTCCTCCGGGAGCACCCGAAGAGCGGCTGGCTCGACCCCGATGCCCTGGCCAAGGTCGTCGAGCTCGAGGGTCCGGAGACGATCTCGTGTTTCATCGGCGAGCCGATCAACGGCGCATCCGGTGGGGCGATGGTGCCGCCGGACGGGTACTGGCGATCGGTCGAGGAGGTGTGCCGGGCCAACGGGATCCTGCTGATCGTCGACGAGGTGATGACCGGCCTCGGGCGGCTCGGCCGCCGATGGGGGTACGAGCACTTCGGGATCCGGCCCGACATCATCGTCGGCGGCAAGGGCCTGTCGGGTGGCTACGCGCCGATGGGCGGGATGTACGCCGCCGACGCCGTGACCGACACGATCGCCGCTGCGGGCAACGGCCTCATGTACTTCACGTTCTCGGGGGCTGACCTGACCTGCGCCATCAGCCTCGAGGTCCTGCGGATCATGCGGGCGGAGGGACTGGTCGAGCGGGCGGCCGAGATGGGTGACCTGCTGCGGCGCCGACTCGACGAGGAGCTCGGTGACCACCCGAACGTCGCCGACGTCCGTGGCCTCGGACTCCTCCAGGGCATCGAGCTGGTGGCCAACGGTGGCCAGCCCTTCCCCCGGTCGGTCGAGTTCGCGCAGGCGGTGGCCGCCGAGGCGTTGTCTCGGGGCCTCTGGGTCTATCCCTGCGGCTCGGGCCCGGTCGACGATGCGCTGCTGATCGCCCCGCCGTTCACGATCTCGGCCGACGAGATCGAGCTGCTGGTGTCGACGCTGGCGGAGTCGATCACGGTCGCGGCCGGTGCGACGCCCGCCGGGGGGTGACGTCTACGCCGCCCGGGTGATCCGGGAGGTCCGCCAGACCCAGACCGCGGTTGAGGCGACCAGCACCCCGGCGGTGACGGCGAGATGGTCGCCGCCGTCGCCGAGACCGAGCCAGGGCTCCTGCACGGCCCGGATGACGTGGGTCAGCGGCAGCCAGTCGGCGATCGTCCGCATCGTGTCCGACAGGGCCTCGGGCGGTGGTCCCCCGCCGGCCAGCAGGAACATCGGGAAGAACAGCATCAGCCCGATGCCCTGGGCCGCCCTCGCCGTGGGGAGCAGCGAGCCGATGGCGACGCCGAGGCTGACGAACGCAAGGGTCCCGACGACGAGGCCGACCCCCGTCCGCACCGGGTCGTCGATGTCGGGCAGGCCGAAGGCGAGCTGGGCGGTGACGAGCAGGGCGGCGAACCCGAGCAGGGCGAAGGTCACCCCGCTGGCCGCCAGCGCCGCTGGCACCGCCCACCGGGGGAACGACGACGTGTCGAACCGTCGTAGCACCCCTCGCTCGCGGTACCCGGCCAGGTGGACCGGCAGCATGATCACGGCGATCGCACACAGCACCACCCCGAAGTAGGCCGCGGTGTAGAAGTGCTGAGGGTTGATGTACTCGAAGCCGCTGTCGTCGGTGTCGGTGCCGAACACGCCACCGAGCACGAGCACGGTGATGATCGGGAACCCGAACACGAACACGAGGGCCTGGGGCTCCCGCAGGAAGAGGCGGAGCTCGGTTCGGTACAGGCGGAGCAGTTGGGCGGTCATGAGATCGGCCCTCCGGTTGGCACGTTGTCGGCGATCGGATCGAGGGCGGTCGGCGCAGCCGCGGCCGCATCGGGGATGGTCGGGTCGAGGAGCGCGAGCAGTGCCTCCTCCAGCGACGGCTGGGCGACCCGGATCTCGTCGGGGACCCGGCTGCGGGCCACCAGCTCGGCTCCGAGGTGGGCGATCATCGGCGACGGGCCGACGGCCTCGATCTCCCGACGGTCGTGGCGGGCCGAGCGGACGAGCGGCACGGCGGCCACCCAGTCGACGTCGGCCGGACTCCCGGCGAAGCGGACCCGGACCCCCTCGCTGTGACGCTCGACGAGCCCGGCCGGCGTGTCGAGGTCGACCAGGCGACCGGTGCGCATCACCGCGACCCGATCACACAGCGCCTCGGCCTCGTTCATGAAGTGGGTGACCAGCACGACGGTCGTGCCCCGGTCCCGGACCCGCTCGATCAGCGCCCACACCTCGGAGCGGGCCGACGGGTCGAGACCCTGGGTCAGCTCGTCGAGGAACACCACCTCGGGGTCGTTGAGCAGCGCCAACGCCAGGAAGAGACGTTGCCGCTGACCGCCAGACAGCCCGGCGAACGGCGTGCCGGCGATCGGTTCCAGCTCCCACTCCCGCATGATCCGGTCGGCCTGGGCCCGGTCGTCGGCGAACAGGGTGACCGCCTCCCGGACCTTGAGCCGATCGGGCAGGTTCGCCTGCTGGAGCTGGCTGCCGACCCGACCGCGGAGCCTGGCCTTGTCGGCCACGGGGTCGAGTCCGAGGACCCGGATCGTGCCCCGATCGGGTCGACGGAGGCCCTGGGCGCACTCGACCGAGGTGGTCTTGCCGGCACCGTTGGCCCCCAGGATCCCGTAGATCTCGCCGGCCCTGACCTCGAGGTGGAGGTCATCGACGGCCAGGTGGTCACCGTAGGTCTTGGTCAGCCCGGCGCATGCAAGCACCGGTTCTCGTGTCGTGGCGATCGAGGTCATGGCGACGACGGTAGGAAACGCCGTCACCTGCGTCGCCAGCCCACGGGCGGGTTGTGCCCGTCCGCCCCCGGGGGGAGGAGGGAGTCGACGACCGGTCTAGAACTCGACGAGGCCGTGCTGGTAGGCGTGCACGATGGCCCCGGCCCGATCCCGGACGGCGAGCTTGGTGAAGATCGACGAGATGTGGGACTTGACGGTGGCCTGACCGACGATCAGCTCCTCGGCGATCTCGGCGTTGGTCCGCCCGGCGGCCATCAGCACCAGCACGTCGTGCTCGCGATCGGTCAGCCGCTCGTCGGTTGCGCCGGGGCGCACGGTCGGCTGGTCCCGACCGCCGGTCCCTGGCTCGGGCGGCTCGGAGGCGGCCACACCGGCCTGCCGGCGGCGGGCCAGCACCCTCGGGGTCACCACCGGGTCGAGCCAGGCCCCGCCTGCGGCCACGGTGACCGTCGCCCGGATCAGGTCCTCGGCGCTCGCCTCCTTGAGGATGAACCCGGCGGCCCCGGCGTCGATGGCGCCCCACAGGATCTCGTCCTCATCGAACGTGGTGAGCACGAGAACCGGTGGACCGTCACCCGATCGGATGCGGGTCGTCGCCTCGATCCCGTCCATGCCCCGCATGCGGATGTCCATGACGACGACGTCGATCGCTCGGGTGCTGCGGCCCCCGTCGCCATCCGGCGGTACCGGCAGCGAGTCGTGCTCGCGCAGCCGATCGAGCGCCTCCCGCCCGTCGGCCGCCTCGGCCACCACCTCGACGCCGTCCTCGGAGCCGAGGATCCGGCCGAGACCGACCCGGACCAGGGGCTGGTCGTCGACCAGGAGCACCCGGTGGGTCGTCTGCGGCTCGTCTGGCGGCCGCTCGTCCGGCTGCGCTGCGTCGGACGTCACCGGTCGACCGCAGCGGTCCTCGGCACGACGACCTCGACCGACCAGCCGTTGTCGATCGGGCCGGCCAGCAGCGAGCCGCCGACCGACAGCGCCCGCTCCCGCATCCCGACGAGGCCGTGGCCCGGCGTCTCGAAGGCGCTGGCGGTCGCCGGTAACGCCTCGCCGCCCTCGTTGCGGATCTCGACCTGGCAGCGCGACCGGTCGACGTCGACCGTCACCAGCACCCTGGCCCCGACCGTGTGCTTGCTGACGTTGGCCAGCGCCTCCTGCACGATGCGGTGGCAGGCGACGGCGAGTGGACCCTCGACCTCGTCGGCCGGGCCGTCGACCCGGTGCTCGACGTCCATCCCCGCCAGCCGGTACTGCTCGACCACCTCGGCGATGTCGGACAGGTCGGGAGTCGGGGCCGAGCCCTCGGCGTCGCCGTCTGCTCGGAGCAGGCCGACCGTCCTCCTGACCTCGGCCATCGATGTCCTGCCCGCCTCCTCGGCCTGCCGCAGCGCCACCTCGGCCTCGTCCGGGTCGCTGCGCAGCAGCCGCCTGGCCCCGGCGACGTGCAACATCACGACCGAGAGCGAGTGCCCGACGAGGTCGTGCACGTCGCGGGCGATCCGGCGCCGCTCGACCTGGGCTGCGTGGTCGATCAGCTCGACCTGGGTGGCCCGCAGCTCGGCCAGCACCCGGTCGTAGTGGTAGACGGCCGTGCCGAAGCCCCAGCTGAGGGCGATGGCGGCCAGCCAGTTCACCCAGGCCCACCGATAGACCTCGACGATGCTGAGCACGAAGATCAGGACGACGGACACGGCGGCGGTGCCGTTGGCGATGATCCGGTTGTCGTCGATCGAGGCGACGAGGGCGATGGCGAGCACGAGCAGGAACATCGAGAACTCGTCCTCGGTCTCGTTGACGATGTTGATCGTCAGCGGGACGACGATGGCGGGCACGGCGACCAGCAGGTTCGGAAGGCCGGGGCGGAGGGCCTTGGCCACGAAGGCGCCGGCCACGATCGGCAACAGGATGGAGTCGAGGACCTCGAAGTCGGAGGCGCCCATGGCCACGACGGCGCCGACGACGGCGGCCGCCGCCGCCACCTGCAGCCGTCGTTGCTCGTCCCAGATGAGCACGGGCGTCGACGTCATGCGGTCACGGTACCCACCGTGACCGGGCGCCGTCATCCAACCGGGCGGGGGCCGGCCTCCCCCCGTGGGGGGAGGCCGGCGTTGCGATCAAGGGCAGGAACAGGGGTCGGTTGACTAGGGTTACCTCGCCATGGACGCAACGATCTCCGCTCGGGACCCCCGAGCCGAAGCCCAGGCCCTGGTCGGCGACGAGCATCGGGCCCGGGTCCTGGAGCCGTCGCCGCCG
>JBCCVL010000010.1:0-52640 GCA_039195375.1 Actinomycetota bacterium | reverse complement strand
TCGATGGGCAGGTCGAGGGCCCGGGTCCGCGACGGTTGGCCGGTGAGGGCCACCGCACCGTCGTCGCCTCCGGGGCCGGAGAGGAACAGGCCACCGAGGATCAACAGCAGGGTGACGGCCCCGATGCCGAGAGCCAGGCCGCGTTGGCCGGCCAGCGGCTCGATCGAGAGGTCCTCGGTCGAGTCGACGCCGAGCAGCATGATCACGAACAGGAACAGCACGACGATGGCGCCGGCGTAGACGACAACCTGAACGAGGGCCAGGAAGTGGGCCTCCTGGATGACGAAGAGCACTGCGACCCCGAAGAACGAGGCAATGAGCGACAGCGCAGCCCGGACCGGGTGGGTGGCGAGGATGACGCCGAGGGCTCCACCGAGGACGATGGCGGCGGAGATGAGGAAGACGACGAGGTCGATCATGTCAGTGGTGACCTCCACCGTGACCGTGGTCGTCGTGGCCGGCGGCGTCGGACTCGTCTTCGCCCTCGTCGTCGGCGGCGCTCTGCCCGAGCTCCGGTTCGCGGACGCCGTAGCCGAGCTCACCGGACCAGCCGACGACCCCCTCGTAGGCGGCCTTGCCGCCCGGCGACGTTGCCCGCATCCACCCGGACGTGTTCTGATCCTCGCCGGGCCGCCAGTCCTCCCACGGGAGCTGTTGGGGTAGCCCGTCGTCGTCGACCAGGAGCTCGTCCTTGGTGTAGATGGCGTCGGAGCGGTTGGTGAACGAGAACTCGAAGAGCTTCGTCTCGGTGATCGCCTCGGTCGGGCAGGCCTCGACGCAGAGGTCACAATGGATGCACCGCAGGTAGTTGATCTCGTACACGTAGCCGAACCGCTCACCTGGCGACTTCGGGTCGTCCGGTGGGTTGTCGGCACCCCGGACGTAGATGCACTTGGCGGGGCAGACACCGGCGCACAGCTCGCAGCCGATGCACTTCTCCATGCCGTCCTCGTAGCGGTTGAGGACGTGTCGTCCGTGCAGCCGCTCGGGCTTCGGTGCCTTCTCGTCGCTACTGCCGCCGCGGCCGGCCCGGTAGTTGCGGGTGGTGACGCCCTCGGCGATCTTGCGGAAGGTGACGGCGAAGCCTTCGAGATAGCCCATGTCTCAGCCCTCCTCGGCTCCGTCGACGGCGACGGCCACCAGGCCCCGCTCCCGGAGACGGGTCTCGCGGGCGGTGCGGATGGCCATCGACAACAGGATGGCGGCGATCAGCATGATGCCGATGCCGACGGCGATCACCAGCAGGATGTTGGCGAACTCGTTGCCCTCGACCACGTCGACCTGACCGTTGCGGGCCAGGCGGATGGCGGCCAGGATCAGCAGCCAACCGAGCGACAGCGGGATCAGCACCTTCCAGCCGAGGTCCATCAGCTGGTCGTAGCGGAGCCGGGGCAGGGTGGCTCGGAACCACACGAAGGTGAACAGGAAACACAGCAGCTTCGTGAAGAACCACACGAAGCCCCACAACCAGCCGGGCAGGAAGCCGAGGTCGGGGCCGGCCGGGCCGCCGAAGAACAGCGTGACCATGATCGCCGAGAGGGTGACCACGTTCATGAACTCGGCCAGGAAGAACAGGGCGAACCGGATCGACGAGTACTCGGTGTGGAACCCGCCGACGATCTCCTGCTCGGCCTCGACCAGGTCGAACGGCGGCCGGTTCAGCTCGGCGGTGCCGGCGATCAGGAAGATCACGAAGGGCACGAAGCCGGTGATGATGACGTTCCAGTTGGGGATGAAGCCGCCGAAGCCGTCGCCGGCCTGCAGGTCGACGATCCGGTTGGTCGACAGCGTGCCGGACACGAGCAGCACCGAGGCGAGTGACAGGCCGAGGGCGGCCTCGTACGAGATCGCCTGGGCCGAGGCCCGGACCGAGCCGAGCAGCGGATACTTCGAGCCGGACGACCAGCCGGCCAGCATGATCCCGTAGACCGCGAGCGAGCTCATGGCCAGGAAGAACAGGATGCCGACGGGCAGGTCGGCGACCTGGATGAACGTCTCGCGGCCGAACATCGTGACCCGGCCGTCGTTGTCGCCGTTGAAGTCGCCGGCGATCGGCACGATGGCAAACGTCAGGAACGCCGGGACCAGGGCGAGGTAGGGGGCGAGCTGGAACACGAACCGGTCGGCCCTGGTCGGGATGATGTCCTCCTTGAAGAACAGCTTGATCCCGTCGGCCAGGGTCTGGAACAACCCGAACGGGCCGGCGATGTTCGGGCCGATGCGGTTCTGGAGGCGGCTGACCACCTTCCGCTCGAACCACACCATCAACATCACCGAGACCAGCAGGACGACGAAGGCGACGACGGCTTTGCCGACCGCCAGGAGGACGTCGGCGAAGACGACCCCGTCGGCCAGGTACGGGTCACCCATCGGTGCCCTCCTCATCGACCGAACGCTCCTCGGCCGCCCGGACCCCGATGTTGGTCACCGATCGGCCCGTCGCCAACAGCTGGCGAACGTCGAAACCGGGCAGGCCCATCGGCAACCAGGCCGTGCGCGGGGCCACGCTGGCGTCGACCGTGAACGGCAGGTCGAACGAGTCGTCGCCATGCTCGACGGTGACCCACTGGGCGTCGCCGAGGTTGAGCAGCTGCACGTCGGTCGGCGACAGCCGGAGCTCGGCCGACTGGACCAGACCGGCCAACGACGGCGATCGCTGCACCATCGTGCCCTGGTCCCACAGCTTGCGGTCGACCACCAGGCGGAGCCCGCTGCCGGATGGCGCCGGGGCCGACGCGGCCTGGCCGAACTCGAGATCCCAGTTGCGACCGAGCCGGATCAGCGGACCGTCGGCCAGCGCCAGCTCGCCCTCCCAGTCGATCTCGGGGAAGCCGTCGACGACCGACGCCATCTCCGCCCGCAACTGCTCGAGTGAGTCGAAGCCGAGCTCGGGGCCGATGGCGGCGGCCAGGTCGGCGGCGATCATCCAGTCCGGCCTGGCCAGACCGGGGGCGGTGACCTTGGCCCGGATCGGGCTGAGGCGACCCTCGACGTTGCAGAACGTGCCGTCGACCTCACCGAACATCGCCGCCGGCAACAGCACGTGGGCGAGCGACGATGACGCGGTGCGGAAGCAGTCGACGGCGATGATCGTCCGCACCGCTTCGAGCGCCTCGCGGGCCAGCTCGGCGTCGGGATAGTCGTCGATCGGGTCGGCGCCGAGCAGGACCAGCGTGTCGATCTCGCCGGCCGCGGCGGCCTTGAGGACGCCGTCGGTCTCCTTGCCGTCGAAGTCGGGGACGGTCGGCCACGCCTCCTCGAAGGCGGCCTTGTCGCGGGAGCCGCCTGGCAGGAAGCCCGGGGTCAGGCCCATCTCGAGGGCGCCGTTGACGTTGCCGCGGCGCAGGGCCGGCAGGTACACGGCGTCGGGGGCGATCCGCTGCAGCCCGCCGACGGCGTCGGCGACGTAACGGCCCGACTCGGCCAGGTTCGGACGGCCGTAGACAACCGACACGGGCTTGGCCCCGGTCAGGATCGTGCGGGCCCGACGCAGCTGGAACCCGTCGACGCCGCCGACCGTGTCGTCGAGACGCTCGTCGGCGATGGCGGCCAGCACCTGGCCGACCGTGCCGGGGGTGCACCGCAGCCGGACCGACGCCAGATCGGACAGGCTCGTGTCCCGCGGGGTGATCTCGACCAGCGTGGCCCCGTCCTCGACGATCGCATGCCGGAGCCGGAGGTACAGCGACGGCAGCTCCTCCTTCGGGTCTGGCGCCATCAGGACGATGACACCGCCGGGGCGGCAGACCTCGTCGATGGTGGCCCGGGGAAGACCGAGGGACAGGGCAGCGGGCAGGCCGTCGCCCATCTGGGCGTCGACGTGGTCGGTGCCGACCACGCCCTTGACCAGCTTCGACCAGGCGTACTGGCTCTCGAGGGTCAGCCTGGCGCCGCCGAGCACCGCCACCCGTTCGGGCGGCGCCGACAGGGCGGTGACCGCCGTCTTGGCCGCCTCGTTCCAGCGGACCGTCCGGAAGGTCAGGCCCTCGTCACGGACCTCGGGCTCGGTCACCCGCAGCTCGGAGTTGGTGGCCTCGTAGGAGAAGCGCTCCTTGTCGGACAGCCACGACCAGTTGACCGCATCGGAGTCGACCCCGATGATGCGCACCAGCTCG
Source organism: Actinomycetota bacterium (assembly GCA_039195375.1). Taxonomy (GTDB): domain Bacteria; phylum Actinomycetota; class Acidimicrobiia; order Acidimicrobiales; family SZUA-35; genus JAHELU01. The sequence goes on along the minus strand of JBCCVL010000010.1, from coordinate 48,525 downwards.
TTGCGGCTCGACTGGACCAGGATCCTGGCCCCGGTCGCGTCGACGGTGGCCGTCGACTCGACCGCCTCCAGATCCCATGGGCGGGCCTTGAAGCGGTACGGGGCGGCGGTGAGCGCACCGACGGGGCAGATCTGGACGGTGTTGCCGCTGAAATACGACGAGAACGGGTGATCGGGGAACGTGTTGACCTCGGTGTGCGAGCCGCGGCCGATGAAGTGGATCAGCGGATCGCCGGCCACCTCGGAGGCGAAGCGGGTGCAGCGGTCACACAGGATGCAGCGCTCGCGGTCGAGGTGGACGAGGTCACTGATCGGGATCGGCTTCTCGTAGTGCCGCTTCTCCTCGACGAAGCGGCTCTCGCCGGGGCCGAAGGCATAGGCGTTGTCCTGGAGCGGGCACTCGCCGCCCTTGTCACAGACCGGGCAGTCGAGGGGGTGGTTGGCCAGGAGGAACTCGAGGACGCCGTCCTGGGCCTCCTTGGTCGCCTCGGACTCGGTCTCGACCTTCATCTCGGGCGTGACCGGCAGCATGCAGCTCGGCTGGAGGGCGGGGCCACGGCCGGTGTCGACCTCGACGAGGCACATCCGGCACATGCCGACCGGCTTCATCCGGTTGTGGTAGCAGAAGCGGGGGATGTGGACGCCGTTGCGCTCGCAGGCGTCGATCAGCAACTCACCCTCGTTGGCCGACAGGTCGGTGCCATTGAGGGTGAAGGGGACCCCGGTCACCGCCTCCGTCGGCTCTCGCTCGGTTGCGGTCATGCGCCGACCTCGGCCGTCTCGGCATCGGTGCCGGCGTCGGCATTGGCATCGGCGGCGTCGTCGTCGTGGCCGGCGGATCCGTTGCCGCTGCCATGTCCGTTGCCGTTGGCCGACACGATCTTGGCCTCGAACTCGTGACGGAAGCGCCGCAGCGCCGACGTGATCGGGGCGACCGACGACGGCCCGAGCGGGCAGATCGTCGTCTGCTTCGGCGGGAACGGCACGGCGGTCAGACCGGCCTCGGTGTGGGCCGCCTTCGGGTAGTCTCCCGGGCTGATCTGGCTGCCGATGTCCTCGAGCAGGTCGAGGTCTTCGGGGCGGCCGTGACCGTCGAGGATCCGCTGCAGGATCTGCTCCTCCCAGGTGGTCCCCTCCCGGCAGGGGGTGCACTTGCCACACGACTCCCTGGCGAAGAACCGGACCACCCGGAGGCAGGCCTTGACCGCATCCGTCGTCTCGTCCATCACCACGAGCGCCCCCGAGCCGAGCATCGAGCCGGCGGCGCCGACGTCGGCAGCCTCCATCGGCAGGTCGAGCTGCTCCTCGAAGAACCACGGGGCCGAGCCGCCGCCGGGGATGAACCTCTTCAGGTCGTTGCCGTCGCGGATGCCCTGGCAGTAGTTGTCGCCATAGAACAACTCGCGGAACGTGACCACGCCCTGCTCGACCTCGTACACGCCCGGTCGGTTGACGTGGCCGCTGACCGCCAGCATCCGGGTGCCGGGTGAGCGCTCGGAGCCGTACTGCTTGTACGCCTCGGTGCCGTTGGCGAAGATCCACGGCAGGTTGGCCAGCGTCTCGACGTTGTTGACGATCGTCGGCTTGAGGTAGAGGCCCTTGGCCGCCGGGAAGAACGGGGGCTTGAGGCGGGGCATGCCCCGGTTGCCCTCGAGGCTCTCGATGAGCGCCGTCTCCTCGCCGACGATGTAGGCCCCGGCGCCCCAGTGGAGCACGACGTCGATGCTGACGTCGGTGCCCATGATGTTCCTGCCGACGTAGCTGGCCTCGTAGGCCTCGTTGAGGGCGACGGCGATCCGCTCCTGGGCCTCGGCCATCTCGCCGCGGACATACAGGAAGCACTGGTTCAGCCCGAGCGCGTAACAGGCGATCACGCAGCCCTCGATCAGCTGGTGGGGATCGCGCTCCATGAGGAGGCGGTCCTTGTAGGTGCCCGGCTCCGACTCGTCGCCGTTGACCACCAGGTAGCGAGGCCAGACCGGGGGCATGAAGCCCCACTTGATGCCGGCCGGGAAGCCGGCCCCGCCTCGACCGAGCAGCACCGCCTCCTTGACCAGCTCGGCCGCTTCCGGCGGCGGTGTCTGGAGGACGGCCCGGAGTGCCGAGTAGCCGCCGGTGGCCTCCGATCGGGCCAGCGTGTGGCTGTCGTCGTGCAGGAACCGGCTGGTGACGATCTTGGGGCCCTCGTTGTCGACATAGCCGGGGGCATGCGCCACATACTCGTTCGTCGCCATGATCAGTTGCCTCCGCCGTCGCCGTCGCCGTCGTCGGCTGGCAGCCGGGAGCTGTACCAGGCCGGGGTGCCGGCCAGCTCGGGACGCTCGACGCCGGCCAGGCGATCGTCGTCGATGTTCTGGCGGATCCGGGCCAGGGTGCCGTGCGGCGGGATGTCGGCCCGATTGCCGGCCCGGAGCTCGTCGACCATCCGGTCGAAGTCGTCGTTGTCGAGCCGGTACTCGTAGCGGTAGTTGACCTGCAGGCACGGGGCCTCGGTGCAGGCGGCGATGCACTCGACGTCTTCGAGGGTGAACATCCCGTCTGCGGTGGTTCCACCGGAGCGGATGCCGAGGGTGTCCTCGGCGTGGTGCAGCAACTCCTCGCCGCCGTTGAGCTGGCACGAGATGTTGGTGCAGATGTTGATCATGTACCGACCGACCGGGTGGAGCTTGAACATCTCGTAGAACGAGCACGTGCCGAGCACCTCGGCCGGCGTGACGCCGATGAGTTCGGCGATGTGCTCCATGGCGTCGTCGGCCACGTAGCCGTCCTGCTCCTGAGCCAGGTGCAGCAGGGGGATGAGGGCCGACTTCGGCCGCGGGTAGCGGGCGATGATCTCGCGGGCGAGGAGGACGTTGGCCGTGGTGAGACGACTCATCTAGCGATCCACCTCACCAAGGATCGGGTCCACGCTGGAGATGACCGCAACCGCATCGGCGATCAGACTATCGGCCATCATGTGCGGCATCGTCTGCAGATTCACGAAGCTTGGACCCCGGATGTGCATGCGGTACGGCTTTGGCCCGCCGTCTGACACGATGTAGCAGCCGAGCTCGCCCCTCGGTGACTCGACGGCGACGTAGACCTCGCCCTCGGGGACCTTGAACCCCTCGGTGAAGATCTTGAAGTGGTGGATCAGGGCCTCCATCGACTCGTCGATCCGAGCCCGGGGCGGCGGGGTGACCTTGGCGTCCTGGGCCCGGTAGTCGCCATCGGGCATCTTCTCGAGGATCTGGTTGACGATCCGCATCGACTCGCGGATCTCGTTCAGCCGGATCGCATAGCGGTCGAACGAGTCGCCGTAGGAGCCGATGACGACGTCGAAGTCGACCTCGTCGTAGGCCAGGTAGGGCATGTCCCGCCGCAAGTCCCAGGTGACGCCGGTCGAGCGCAGGATCGGTCCAGTGGCCGACAGGGCGATCGCCTCGTCTGCCGAGATGATGCCGACACCCTGGAGCCGGTCACGCCAGATCGGCTGACCGGTCATCAGCGTGTCGTACTCCTCGAGCCGGGGCGGCAGCATGTCCATGAGGTGGAGCACGTCGTCGCGCCAGCCGTCCGGGAGGTCGGCGGCGACGCCGCCAGGGCGGATGTAGTTGTGGTTCATCCGCAGGCCGGTGACCTTCTGGAAGAACCGGAGCACCTGCTCCCGCTCCCGCCAGCCGTAGATCATCATCGACACCGCACCGAGGTCCATGCCGTTGGTGGCCATGAACAGCAGGTGCGACGAGATCCGGTTCATCTCCGACATCAACATCCGGATCCAGGTGGCCCGCGGCGGGATCTCGATGCCGATCAAAGCCTCGGTGGCCAACGAGAACACGAGCTCGTTGAACAGCGGCGAGGCGTAGTCCATCCGGGTGACGTTCGTCGGGCCCTGGAGGTAGGTCAGGGTCTCGGCCGTCTTCTCCATCCCCGTGTGGAGGTAGCCGACGACCGGTTTCGATCGGATGACCGTCTCGCCGTCCAGCTCGAGCATGAGCCGGAGCACGCCGTGGGTCGACGGGTGCGACGGGCCCATGTTCATCAACATGGTCTGGTCGTTCTCGCCGTCGAGCGGGTCGGAGTCGGCCAGCTCGGCCGCCCGGACCTCCGACATGCGGAGCACGGCGTCGCGCCGGGGCAGGAGGTGGAGCTGCCCGTCTGAACGGGTCTCGGGCACGCCGGTGTCGGCCGCGGGATCGTCGGTGATCGTCATGGTGTGTCGCTACCCCGGGTGGGTCTCTGCGGATGGGTGATCGTTGCGGTGTCGGTGATCCGGCTCGGCCGGGCGGTGGCTTGGTGGCCGGGTCACCCGGCCGTGATTCGGGGGCTGGCTGGCCGCGACGCGGCTAACTGGCCTTGAACTGCACGGGGATGGCGCCGACCGCATAGTCCTTGCGGAGCGGGTGACCGTCCCAGGTCTCGGGCATCAGGATCCGGGACAGATCGGGATGCCCATCGAACACGATCCCCATCAGGTCGAAGACCTCGCGCTCCAGGTAGTCGGAGCCGGGGTAGGTGCCGTACAGGGAGGCGATGGTGGCGTCGTCGGCCGGGACCTGGGCCCGGGCCCGGATCCGCTCCCTCCGGGCGTGGCTGATGAAGGAGGCGACGACCTCGAAGCGCTCGGGGGCGACGCCGGCCGGCAGGTGGCGAGGCACCTCGTACTGGAGGTAGTCGACGGCGGTCACGTCGACACACATGTTCCAGCCGTCGGCCAGCAGCGTCTCGGCCACGTCGAGCCAGCGGTCGCGCTCGACGTGGATCACCTTCTGTCCCTGCGACCAGGTGACCGGGCAGTCGTAGGCGGTCTCGACCTCGGGTCCGCTGGCCTCGGCGTGCTCCTCGGCCTCGGTCATGTCGTCGGCGTCGTCGCTCACGAGCTCGCCTTCCCCAGCGTCACCAGCGTCGACTCACCCTGACCGTCGAGTTGCTCGACGAGGATCCCGGCGCCGCCGCCGGTCTCGGCCCGCCGGCGCAGCAGCTCACCCGACTCGATCTGACGATGCAGCGTGTCGATCGCATGGATGAGCGTCTCGGGACCGGGCGGGCAACCGGGGGCGTACACGTCGACCGGAACGATCTGGTCGACGCCCTGGACGATGGCGTAGTTGTTGAACATCCCACCGCTGGAGGCGCAGACCCCCATCGAGATGACCCACTTCGGCTCCATCATCTGGTCGTAGATCTGACGCAGGACCGGTGCCATCTTCTGGCTGACCCGGCCGGCGACGATCATCACGTCGGCCTGGCGGGGCGAGGCCCGGAAGACCTCCATGCCGAGACGGGCGAGGTCGTAGTGGGAGCCGCCGGTCGCCATCATCTCGATCGCGCAGCAGGCGAGGCCGAACGTGGCCGGCCACGATGAGCGGGCCCTCGACCAGTTGATGAGCTTCTCCAACGGGGCCGTGATGACGTTGTGGTCGAGGCCCTCGAGGCCGTCGTCCTGGAGGTTGCGGATCACGCTCACCGGCTACACCCCCACCGGCTCTGGCTCGGAGGGTTCCTCGGTCGTGTCGTCGATCTCCTCGGCGCCGTCGGAGTCGGCGTGCTCGATGTCGGCGACGTCGGACTCGGACACGACCTCCTCGAGGCGACCCTCCAGCCCGACCCGGCGAACGGTCGACGACGCCGTGCGGTCGGCCGACACCATCCCGGCCTGACGGCGCGACACCTGGAGGGGACCCCAGTCAAGGGCGCCCTTGGAGATCAGGTACACACACGACTCGAACAGCAGCGCCGAGAAGATCAGGATCGCAACCAGCCCGGCCAGGCCGAGGCGGTCGTTGGCCACCGCCCAGGGGTAGAGGAAGATGATCTCGATGTCGAAGATGACGAACAGCATCGCCACCAGATAGAAGCGGACCGGGAATCGCTCGGGCGGTTCACGGCCGGGGATGATGCCGCACTCGTACGGTGCGTACTTCTCGACCGTGGGGTTTCGCGGCGCCAACAGCTTCGAGGCGACGAAGCTGAGGGCAGCGAACAGCACAGCCAAGATCAACAGGGCCAGGACCGGCAGGTACTGCGCCATGATGACCTCCTCTGCTCGGTTGACGGTTCGGGTAGCTTCTGCTGCCTAATCTAGTGAGCGATCGTTCGGGGCGCGCCGGACGGCGTTGCGGTCGTCCGTCGCACGGCCGGGCTCATGCTGGGGTGCCGGCCAGGATGGCGTCCTGGCGACGGTCGCGGTTGTGCAGGGCCCAGGCGAAGACGGCGAACAGCAGGCCGTTCGCCACCGTGAACATGAACGGGGTGAACCGCAGACCGCTGATGATGCTCGGGAACGGACCCCCGCGATCGCGCTCCATGATCACCGAGACGAGCGGCGCGTCCGGGTTGACCTCGGCCACCGGCGGGGCCTGGCCGGGGAAGCTCGGCTTGGCGATGATCTGCTGCGCCTGGATGATCATCAGCTCCTCCGGGTGCGTCGGGTTGAGGAACGTCTCGTTGAAGAAGTGACCGACCCGGCTGATCTGCTGCGAGATCACGTTTGCGTCCGGATCGAGCTCGAGCACCGGCTTGCCACCGGCGGTGAAGCCACCGAACTGGAGGGGGAGGTAGTCGCCGGCGCTGAACACGCCCTCCTCGAGCAGGAACGTGTCGGCCGAGGCCTGTGCCTCGCCCCTGACCGAGTCGGACGGGGGCAGGTAGCGCCAGTCGCCGAGGTCCATCTTGCGGGAGCGCTCGACGGCGAGCGTCTGGGCGACGTCGGGATCGGGGTCGTCGACCGACACGTCGGCCCCGAAGAGTTGCTGGGCCACTTCGACCTCGGAGAACAGCAGGCCGTCATCGGTGTCGTCGGCGTCGTCGACGTTGATCTCGACGAGCTCCCACGTCGGCGGCTGGCCCCGCCATCCGATCCCGTAGACCGTCCAGATCGCTCCCATCAGGAACATCCAGCCGAAGAGGCCGGCGCAGGCGATGAGCATGCCGGACCGAGCGCCGGTGTTGGTCGCGATCAGCAGGTACGTCCCGCCGACCAGCACCACGACCGACACCAGGACCGAGAGGAGGCCACGGAAGAACGGGTCGAAGCCGATCCCGTCGATGAACGCCAGTTGAGTAGCCAGCACCTGCATCACAGCCCCCGGGTGTAGTCGACGACCGCTTGGATCAGGTCAGGCGGGAGCATCTTGCCGAAGCCCGGCATCATGCCCGCAGCACTGAGCCCGCCACGACCGTAGCCCTGGCCGGCATCGGCGCCGTTGTAGAGGAAATCGAACTGGGCCTGGCTGGTCCGTGGCGGCATCTCGATGACGTCGCACTGGGCGACGATCCGACCGTCGTCGAGCACGAGCGACTCCCCGTCGACCTGATCCTGCGTGAGGAGTTCGGGGTCGACGAAATTCCCGGTCTCGGGATCCTGGACCACCCCGACCGTCGGGTCGAACGGGTAGGCCGGGCCGGCGTCCGGCTGCCAGAGGCCGGAGACGAAGCCACAGCTGGCGAGATCGCCCGCCTGCTCGTCACCGTCCTCGCCGTCGCCGACGCCGAGGATCAGGTAGGGCTCACCGTCGGGTGAAACCGGATCGCCGGCCTCGTCGAGCGGGATCTGCGTGCCGTCCATGGCCTCGACGAACGAGCCGTCGTAGCCGACCGGGTTGCCCTCTGACGGGTTGGTCACGTCGGCACCGGACTGGACCTCCTGGTACCACGTGCCATCCGGCCGCAGCCACGAGTCGTCCGGGAAGCGGTTCTTGACCGAGCCGCAGAGGTTGAAGCCGATGCCGGACGGGTCACCGCCGCCGCAGCCGGCGACGCCCTCCTCCAGGAGGTCGGGGCGGACCTCGAGGCCGAGCGACCACCCGCTCGTGTGGCAACGGCCGCACGAGTAGGCACCGGCGCCGAGGTCACGCTGCAGGCCGAGGTTGAACACGGCCTCGCCGATCGAGTCGTATTCGCCGTCGGCGAGCGACCGCTCGACCTCGGCCCGGACGGTGGCCTCGATCGCGTCCGCCGCCTCCTGGGCGGCGAGGCTCTCCGCATCCTGGGGGTCGATGTCGCCGGCGAGGGCGATGTCGAGCTCGTCGAGGCTCTGCTGCTGCAGGGTCCGCATGTAGATGATGATGTTGTCGACCTGCTGGGTGGTCAGCGGACCGCCGCCAACCGTGCCCCACGCCGCCATCGGCGAGCCCGGCCGACCGAAGTTCAGGACGTAGCGGACCTCTTCCTCGGAGTACCGCAGCAGCACGTTGTTGAGGGCCGGCGCCTTCCAGCTGGCGTTGGCGATGAACTGACCATCGGCGTCCTGGAGGACGTAGGCGGCGGCGCCGCCGACGCCGCCGGCCGAGTGGCAGTTGGCGCACTGGGCGCCCTCGGTGTAGTCGTCGGACCCCCGGCTCTCGAACGAGAGGTTGTAGGCGGCGACGGCGCCGTCCTGGCGGCCCGGTTCGGCGATCCAGTAGAAGGGGAGGGTGATGGCGAGCAGGGTGAGCAGCACCAGGGCGAACGTCAACGAGCGGTCGAGCTTTTCCCCCTCGAGCTGCTCATCCGCGTAGTACTCCTTGCGGTTCGGAGCGAGCTCGATCTCCGACCCGAGTTCCGGGCGGGCCCGGAACATGTTCCACACGAAGGCGGCGATGAAGCCGAGAAAAACGATCAGCGCGATCGTGAGGCCGATTGCTCTGAAATCGGCAGCAAACATGTATGTGGCTCCCATCAGTGGCCGCCGCCCTCACTCAGGCAGTTCGGTCCCTCGGCCTCCTGGCCGGTGGTGTTGGCGCCGATGGCCGGCCCCTGGATGACGGTACCGGTATCGACGATCAGCTCGTTGGCTGCGTTGACCTGCATCGGGAAACGGTCCATGCCGCGCGGGGCCGGACCACCCTTCTTCTCCCCGACCTGGTTGTACTGTGAGCCGTGGCACGGGCACTCGAACCACTGCGAGGTGGCGCACTCGGGCACGCGGCAGCCGAGGTGGGGGCAGGTCTGGAACAGGGCGACGACGCCGGCCTGCAGGCCCTGCTCGACCTGCGGGTAGAAGCCGTAGGTCGTCTGGGCCTTCGGGAGGGCATTGGCCGGGTACTCGGTCAGCCACATACGACCCTCGGGGAAGTAGAAGAAGCCGTCGCCAGCGGCGATCGAGTCCTTGATGTCGCCGATGCGACCGACGTTGATCCTCGCGCCGAAGCCGGCGGTCGGGCGGGGCCAGAGCTGGGCGAGCACGGCGGCACCGAAGGCTGCGAGGCCGAGGCTGAACATGGCGACGATGCCGCGGTTGAGGAACTGCCGGCGGGTGACACCGAGGGTCTCGGGATCCGGCGGGACATAGACGACCGGGGGCTTGTCCTCGGCCGGGACGAGCGCGCCCGAGCGCTCGGCCCTGGCTGCGGCCTCGACAGCAGAACCGGTGCGGGGCTCCTCGGCGGCCGCCTGGCCGATCTCGGCCCCCTGGGCACCGACGCCGACCGACTGACGGGCGCGGTCGCGCTTCACGGTCTCACCGGAGAGCTGACCGATGGCGGTGTAGGTGTCGCGGCGCCGGAACGAGGTACCGACGACGACCAGCGCCAGAAGGGCCAGGACTGCGATTCCGATCAACACATACGTCATTGCTCTGATCCGTCTCTCTTGCGGGGGGGGGCGACTAGAGGTCGAAGAAGATGCCTTCGACCCAGGGGAACACGAAGTTGAAGCCGGGGCCTCGGAAGAACGAGCCGATGATGACCAACACCGCCCAGAACATCATGAAGATGGTGAAGACCGACACGGCGAACTTGCGGTCCTCGGGCTTGTTGCTCGGGTTCTTGTCGATATAGGGGGCCAGCATCAGGGCGAACAGCCCGATGCCGGGGATGGTCACACCGGCAACCATCGGGTGGAACATGGTCAGCAGCTCCTGCAGACCCATGAAGTACCAGGGCGCCTTCGACGGGTTCGGCGTGGCGTTCACGTCGGCCAGTCGGAGCAGCGGGGCGTTGACGAAGATCGAGAAGAAGGTGAGGAAGGCGGTGATCAACAGGGCCGCCCCGAACTCGACCACCAGCAGGTGTGGCCACGTGTGGACCTTGTCGAGCGGCTGGGCCTTGATGTCCTGGATCGAGCCCGACTTCACCACGGTCAGCAGCCGCTGGGTGTGACCGGCCGGACCGGTCATCGTGGCCATCGGCGCCGGGGCGGTCGCCGTGGCGACGGCGGCGGCCGCCGGGGCAACTGCTCCGCCATCGGTCGCCTCGACCGCGTCGGCCTCACGCTGGCGAGCCGACTTCGACCGCTGGAGCAGATGCTCCGGGATCTTCGAGGCGGCGCCGGACCCGCCACCGGCCGGGGCGTCACCACCACCGGCGTCCCCACCAGCGTCGCCGGAGCCTTCGGCCTTCTTACGGGCCTCGGCCGCTCGCTTCCGGAGGTGCTCGGGAATCTCGGTCATCTGCTCTCGCTCATTCTCGTTAGTACTCAGTCAACCTTGGGGGCTGGAAACCGGGCCTAAAGCGGACCCGAGATGCCACCGTCCTTCCGGACTCGCCAGAAGTGGATGGCCATGAAGATCACCGTGACGAAGGGGACGAAGAGTACGTGTAACACGTACCATCGCAGCAGCGTGCTTGTGCCGATCACGCTCCCGCCGAGCAACACGAACTTGACCTGGTCACCGAACACCGGGGTGAAGCCCATCATGTTGGTGCCGACGGTCACGGCCCAGAGGGCGAGCTGGTCCCACGGCAGCAGGTAGCCGGTGAACGACAGCAGCAGGGTCAGCGTCAGCAGGATGACGCCGATCACCCAGTTGAACTCCCGAGGTGCCTTGTAGGCACCGTGGTAGAAGACGCGGGCCATGTGCAGGAACACCGAGATCACCATCAGGTGGGCGCCCCATCGGTGCATGTTGCGGACCAGCAGACCGAAGGCGATCTGGGTCTGCAGGGCCTCGATGTCGTCCCAGGCCTGGGTGGCCGACGGCGTGTAGAAGAACATCAGGAAGATGCCCGTGATCGTCAGCAGGATGAACAGGAAGAAGCTCAGCCCGCCGAGGCACAGGGTGTAGCTGACCTTCACCGCGTGCCGCTTCACCTTCACCGGGTGGAGGTGGTAGAGCACGCTGTTCATGATCACGTAGGACCGGTTCCGTGGGCTGTCGGTGTAGCCCTTGCGGAAGACCGAACCCGGACGGAAGATCGAGTTCCAGGCCTGGGAGCCCTGGATCGAGCCGTTGAGCTGGCTGACCTGGTTCTGCAACCGCTCGGCGATCGTCGGTTGGTCTTGGATCGACTTGGCCATGATGTGTTGGGCAGTCCTCTGACGGTTTCGGGGGTCGTCTTCAGGGGTGCTCAGGCGAGGCGCATGCCATAGCCGTAGCCGTACGAAGTGGTTCGCTGGTGCAGGTCGCCGGTCGGGTTCGGATCGCCGACCTTGCCGAGGATGATCACCCCGGTCGGGCACCGGTCGACGCAGAGGGCGCAGCGGGTGCACACGTCGTCGTCGATCGTGAAGATGAAGGCGTCGTTGGGGTCGTCGCCCGGTTTGGCGATGCCGTAGGACTCCTCGACGGAGTCGACGGTCTGCATGTGGATGCACTTCCACGGGCAGATGTCGACGCAGCCCTCACAGGCGATGCACTCGGACTGGTCGATGTGGATGAACTGTTTCGGCTTGACCGCCTGGGCCAGGTAGTCGGCATCGACCTCCATCAGCAGGTAGTCGGTGCGGAACTCCGGGAGTGGCGGGTTGGCATCGGTGGTGGTCATCGGCGACTCCTCTCCGTCCTCGTCAGCTTCCTCGTGGTCACGTGGTCCATCTTGGCTGGGTCCGTTCAGCCCTGCTTGATCAGGGGACGGCCGAACGAGCTGGTCTGCGACAGTGCGGCCTTCGTCTGGGCCTCGGCCCGCTGGCCACGGTTCTGCCACCGGGCCCACATCCAGATCTGCAGGCCGAGGGCGATCACGTAGATGATCACGGCGATCGTGTCGGAGATGGCCCGATAGGTGATGTCGAACGGGAACCAACCGCCCTGCGAGATGGGCTGCACGATGTTGCCCGGCCCGTAGAGGATCCGGTCGGCCCGGAAGCTCCACTCGTTCTCGGCCAGGGTGAGCCACTGATGGGGCACGACACCGTAGGCGAGGAAGGCGAGCAAGAAGACCCACACCGAGCCGACCATCGCCTCGCCCCAGGTCACGGGGGTCCCGACCGGGCGCCGGCTCGCGTAGACGAAGATCGCCACCGACATCAGGATGGAAACCACGATCGATGTCACCAGGGCAGCCATGTCGTCAGGGGCTCCTCAATGGTTCGCTTGGTCTTGGAGGTCGTACAGGGTCACCGGACCCTGCGGTGCATTGGTGCAGTGCCGGTGGCCCTGCGGTTCGTTGAGCAGGATCACCGATCCTGCGGTGCGGGGCTCCATCGGGCCGGATCATCGACCTTGTGAAGCTGTGCACAAATGTAGTCGCTGCCTCGGGGACCGGCGCAACCGTAACCGAACATCCATGCCGGAACGATCGACACCACCGCTCGGCCGGCTGAACCCGGACCCTGGCGGTGGGGCGTCGCACCGAGCAGATGGCGTGCTCCCGCACCGTTACCCGACGTGCCACCGCACCTTAACCCGGACTGCCCCGCACACCAACTGGCGTCACCGGCCGGCCGACCCGACCCGGCGACGACGCCGCCGGAGCCCGCCGGGCGGTGGTAAAGAACGCGTGACAGGCGACCGATCCGGCCGAGTGGCTCGCTAGTCTTTGCGCCGCATAGTGTTGCCACGTCCATGCACCGCAGGATCGCGTCGTGACCTCGCGTCCCGACACGTTCGCGCCGGTGAGCGATGAGGCCGTCCCGGCTGGGACCATCCATACCCATCAGGTCGAATGCGCCCCCGGAGGACCGTTGACCGAGATCCCGGAACATCTACTCAAGCGGAGCAAGGCCGCCAAGTCGGGCAAGTCCGACGGCGGCGATGCGGAGCCGGCGGCCTCGAGCGAGTCATCGGCCCCGGTTGCGGCCTCGTCTTCCACCCCCGCTGCGGCGGCCCCGGCGGCCAACCTGCCGAACCTGGATCCTCCGCCACCGCCGCCGAAGCCGGTCCCGGCGTACGTCCAGGCGGCCCAGGCCCGCAAGAAGATCCCGGTCTGGGTCCTCCCCGTGATCGCCGCCCTCCCGATCTGGGCCCTCAGTTTCGCCGGCACGATGCAGCAGCCGGAGTCCGAGGACATCCTGCTCATCGACGCCGAACTCGTGTACGGCTCCTGCGCCGGTTGCCACGGCGGTAACGGCGGCGGCGGCATCGGCTACGCCTTCTCCGACGGCGAGATCCTGGCCACCTTCCCCGAGGCGATCGACCACATGGCCCACACGGCCCGTGGCTCCGACGCCATCGCCGGCGAGGCCTACGGTGATCCCGACCGGGCCGGCGGCGGCCGCATCGCCGGCGAGCGGGGCCTGATGCCGGCTCAGATGTCCTCGCTGTCACTGCTCGAGCTTGAGCTGGTCGTGTTCCACGAGCGGGCGATCCTGAGCGGCGAGGACACCTCGTCGCCCGGCTACCAGGAGTGGATCGAGCACATGCGTGAGGAGATCGAGACCGTCGGACTCGACGGCCCGACCCTCACCCAGGAGGACATCGACCTCCTCCTCGCCTGCGCCAACCCCGAGTTCACGCCCGGTGCCACCGGCGAGGGCGCACCGGACGGCGAGACCTGCCCCGGACCTCGAGCGGAGGGTGACGACGAGGCGGCCGCCGGCTGATCGACTCCGGCCGGACCGACCAACCGGGGCCGCCAGTGCGGGGCCCGGCCATCGGCGGATGACAACCGAACGAGCCTGAAGCGGCGCCGACCTCTCCCGGTCGGCGCCGCTCGCGTCCGCCCCAGGGTCCGATCGTCCCGATCGAGGGGGCCGCACAACCTTCATCACCCGGACCGTTGGGCCTACAGCCAGCGAACCGTTGCGCCGAAGACAGGGGCGAGCCTCTGGACGGGAAGGTACGGGGTTGAAGATTCGAGCTGCGTTGCTGAGCGCCGCCGCGGTCGTGTTGACGATCACCGGCGCCGCTCGTACCTCGCCGGAGGACGACCTCCGGGAGTTCGAGGCGGGGGTCGTCGTCGACGTCGCACCGATCATCATCGGCCCCGAGTACACGCCAGACCCGGACGTCCAGGAGGCGCTCGACGAGCACGCCGCCGAGTTGCTGGCCGAGCGGGAGGCCAAGGCGGCGCTGCGAGAGAGCCTGCCGGCCGCCTTCGCCTCGGCCTTCGGTGGGATGACGGCGTACTACAACCCGAGCCATCCGGCCCCGTCGAACGTCCGCACGGTCATCGACGCCGCCATCGACCAGTGGGACTCGGTCATCGCCACGAGCGGGAGCGGGCCGATCGTCGTCGAGGTGGAGTGGAAGAGCTTCGGCAACCCGAACCTGCTCGGCTACGCCGGGCCGGACGGCATGTACCAGGGCGGGAGCCTGCCAACCGACGACCTGTACCCGGCGGCGCTGACCAACACCCTGCTCGGCATCGACGCCAACGGCTCCAGTCGGCCCGAGCTGACGATCACCCTCAACGCCGACCTGCTGGGCACCAACCAGTGGTACGTCGGCACGACCGGCACCCCGCCGAGCTACCAGATCGACCTGTACAGCGTGGTGCTGCACGAGATCGGCCACGGGCTCGGCTTCCTCGGCTCGGCCACCATCCACTCGGGCGAGAGCCAACCGCGGCTCGGCAACTACACCTACGTGTACGACACGCTGGCCAGCCACGGCTCGACGCCGCTGACCTCGGTCGGCGACCAGGCGACGGCGTTGCGCTCAGGCGAGATCCACGGCTCGATCGCCGACGGACTGACCTACGAGCTGTATGCGCCGTCGAACTGGGTGTCGGGCAGTAGCTACTCCCATTTCGACGAGTCGGCCTATCCCGGCGGGACCGCCGGCTCGCTGATGACCCCGGCGCTTGGAACCGGCGAGGCGGCCAGGATCCTCGATTCCCCCACCCTCGGGCTGATGGCCCGCATGGGCTGGCCCCTGACCGTTGCCGCGACGACGCCGACGATCACGTCGGCGAGCCCGTCGATCACCGCCGCCGTGCTGTCGTGGGACCGCAACCTCTGGAAGACGGGGACCGCGCCCAACCTCTACGTGATCGAGGCCTGGCGGGACGGCGTGACGCTCGAGACATCGGTGTCGGTCGGGGCGGCGGCGACCGGTTCGGTGATCGGATCGCTCAGCCCGGGGGCGACCTACACATTGAAGGTCATCCCGTGGGGGGCCAACGGCAACGGCGAGGCGGCGACCGCAACGGTCACCCTCCCGGTCGGCGGCGGGCCGGTCGATCCGACCGAGTGGCCGTCGTTCATCCGCAACACGGCGCTCGACGGTCAGATCAACCGGCTCTACCAGGCCTACTTCCTGCGTCTGGCCGACCAGGGCGGGTTCGACTACTGGGTCGGCCAGCGGACCCAGGGAGTGTCGCTGCTCGACGTGTCGGCGGCGTTCGCCTCGAGCGCCGAGTTCGAGAGCCGGTACGGGTCGTTGGCCGACGGGACCTTCGTCGACCTGGTGTACGCCAACGTGCTCGGGCGGGTGGCCGATGACGGGGGTCGGGCCTACTGGCTCGCCCAGCTCCAGCAGGGCGTCTCCCGCGGCGAGGTGATGATCGGGTTCGCCGAGTCGGCCGAGTACGTGGCCAGAACGCAGACGGTGGCCGCCACCGACTCGGCCGAGGCCAAGATCACCCGGCTGTACCGGGCGTTCTTCCTCCGCGACCCCGACGCCGAGGGGCTCGCCTACTGGGCCGGGCAGCTGCGACTCGGTGCACCGCTCGAGACGATCGCCGGCGAGTTCGCCCGCTCGGGGGAGTTCGTGGCCCGCTACGGCGCCCTCGACAACGCCTCGTTCGTGAACCTGCTCTACTCGAACGTGCTCGGCCGCTCGCCGGACGCCGGCGGTGCCGCCCACTGGCGCTCGGTGCTCGACGGGGGTACCCCGAGGGGAACGGTCATGGTCGGGTTCAGCGAGTCATCGGAGTTCATCCGGAGCACGGGGACCGTCCCGTAGCTCCGAGCCGGTTCCATCGTCGACCCCCGGAGTCGTTCCGACACGGATCGGGCAACGGGTGGCCGTCCCGGCCGGCAGAGGGTGACGACGGGGCCGTCGACCGTCGAGGCGACCAGCTCGACCGAGCCGACCGGCCCGACGCCGCCGGCGAGGTCGGATCTAGGCTCGTCTGGTGCTGATCGACGTGCTGCTCGACCCGTTCGACACCTCGTGGCCGGCGGTCCTCGACGCCGCCGAGGCGGCCGAGGCCTCCGGCTTCGACGGCATCTGGACCTGGGACCACCTGGCCGGGGAGGTCCATCGGGCCCGTCGGGTCCACGAGGGCTGGACGCTGCTTACGGCGATCGCGGCCAGGACCAGCCGGGTCACGATCGGGCCGCTGGTGCTGAACGTGGCCAACCGCCGGCCCGGCGTGCTGGCGGTGATGGCGGCGACGCTCCAGGACGTGGCCGGAGGTCGGCTGATCCTCGGGATCGGCGCCGGAGGTGGAGCCGACTCGCCCTACCACCGGGAGCAGGCGGCACTCGGGGCTGAGGCGGCTGGTGCCGCTGCTCGTCGCCGGCAGGTCGCCGACACCATCGCCGTCTGCCGCCAGCTGTGGACCGGGCGGAGCGAGCCGACCGACCTGGCGACCACCGCCCTCGGCGATGGCGTCGGGTTCCTCGTCCCCGACCCGCCGCCACCGATCGTGGTCGGTGGCTTCGGACCCCGCATGGCCGAGCTGGCCGGGGCCAGCGGCGACGGGTTCAACACCCAGGCCGGCCACCCGGAACTCGACCGGTTGATCGAGATCGCGAGGACGGCGGCGGCCGAACGGTCGAACGGCGAGGGCCGGCCACCGTTTGAGGTCAGCGGGTTCGCCGGTCTCGATCCCCGATGGCTCGACCGGGCCGACGGCCGCTTCGACCGCCTGATCCTGCTGCACCGACCGAGCGAGGGCACGGGGCCGATCGAGCGCCTCGCGGCCGAGGCCGGACTGGCCGACCGCTGAACGCCGGCGACAGCTCCGCCGCAGTGCGCCTCGCAGCCCGACCGGTTGGCGGCGATCCCCCAGCTTCGTTGCCGGCGACAGCTCCGCCACAGCGCCGCTCTTGACCCGCCCGGTTGGCGGCGATGCGCGGGCTCAGTTGCCGGCGACGCGGCGGTCCAAACCGGCCCAGTGCGGCTCCCGCAGCACCTTGCGGGCCAGCTTGCCGACCGGGGACTTCGGCAGCTCGTCGGTGGTCAGCTCGATCCCGGCCGGCTTCTTGTACGAGCCCAGCTCCTCGGCGCACCGCTCGATCAGCTCATCGGCGGTCACCGCCGCCCCATCGACCACGGTCACGACGGCGTACGGGCTCTCGCCCCAGCGCTCGCTCGGCACCCCGAACACCGCGGCCTCGACGACCTCCGGATGATCGGTCAGCGTGTTCTCCAGCTCGGCCGGCCAGATGTTGAACCCTCCCGAGATGATCATGTCGTCCTTGCGGTCGAGCACGTAGAGGTAGCCGTTGTCGTCGAGCCGACCGATGTCGCCGGTCAGCACCCAGTCGTCACGCATCCGCTCGGCCGTCGCCTCGGGGTTGTTCCAGAAGCCGAGCATCTGCCCGTCGCAGCGGATGGCGATCTCCCCCTCGGCCCCGATCGGGAGCGGCTCGGCGGTGTCGGGGTCGACGATCTCCAGGTCGCCGTATGGCAGCGGTCGCCCGGCGGAGCGGAGCGGGTTGGACCCGTCGACCTCGGAGAACCACTCCTTCGGTCCCATCATCGTGATCGGCAGGGCCTCGGTCTGCCCGAACCCCTGGTACAGCACGTCGCCGAGCACGTCCCGGGCCAGCAGCGCCGTGTCGTCGGCGATCGGGGCCCCGCCGATCTGGATGCACTTGAGGTGCGACCAGTCCCGCTCGGTCGCGCTCGGATGGCGGACGACGGCGTTGAGCATGGCCGGGACCAGGAACCCGAAGGCGACCCGCTCCCGCTCCATGGTGTCGACCACCTCGTCGGCGTCGAACTTCGGGATCAGCAGGTTGACGCCGCCCGAGAGCCACATCGGCGTGAACAGGTAGCCGGAGCCGTGGGAGATGGGCCCGGCGTGCTGGCAGACGTCGCCGAGCTCGACCGGCGGGAGGTTGTAGAACCAGTCGCGTCCGGCGTCGAGCCACGTCTTGTGGGTGTAGCCGACGCCCTTTGACCGGCCGGTGGTGCCGCCGGTGTGGCGGATGATGAACCAGTCGTCCGGTGAGACCTCGGGGTCGGGGTCGGCGTCGTCGAAGCCGGCCAGCCAGTCCTCGTAGGTGTCGTCCCGCACGATGACGTGATCGAGCGACGCCACCCGGCCGGCCAGCTCGTCGACGGCGGTGGCGTGGCCGGCGCTGACGACCAGGGCCCGGCAACCGGTGTGGTCGAGCATGTGCTCGTGGGCGTCGATCCCGTTGCGGGGGTAGAGCGGGACCCGGACCAGGTTGGCGGCGGCCGTGCCGCAGAAGAAGTCGACCGACTCGAGGGTGTTGTCCTCGAGCACCCCGACCCGGTCGCCCGGTTCGAGCCCGAGCGCGAGCAGGGCGTTGGCCAGCCGGAGTCCCCTGGTCCACGCCTCGGCATAGGTCAGGCGCCTGGTTGGGCGGCTGCCGTCGGCCGTACCGGCCTCAACGACCGCCGGGTACTGGGAGTGAAAGGTCGCCGAGCGACGCATGAGGGTTCGAACGTCCACGCCGGCAACGCTAACCGAGTGGCGAGGGCCGGTTCATCCCCTCGACGGTCCGGTGGCCGACGGCCGAGGGGCGCGCGCTGTTCGGCGCCGCCGACCGCTAGGGTCGCCGGGTGAGGTGGGGACGGCTCGCTTCGATGCTCCTGCTGGCCCTCGTCGCCGCCGGCTGTGGTGCCGACCGCGACGATGATGCAGGGAGTGACTCCACCGACGACGCGGCGGCGACGGCCGATGCCGGGACCGGTGACGACGGGGAGGACGGCGGGACCAGCGGCGACACCGCCGGTGGCGACGATGACGTCGATGGCGACACCGCCGAGGCGCATGCCGACGACGACGCAGGCAACGCCGACGCCGGCAATCGCGCCGACGATCGCACCGAGGAGGCGGAGGTGCCGACCGAGGTGACGGCGACCGTCGTGTCCGCGGTCGACGGGGAACCCATCGCCGGCGTCGTCGTCACCTCCGTCGGCGCGGTCTCCGACGACGACGTCGACCCGATCACAACCGACGCCGACGGCGCCTTCACGATCGAGGCCGATCTCGATCAGCCGCTGCTCATCCGGTTGCCGACGTGGTTGCCGGTCGCCGTCGACCCGTCCGAGCTGGCGTCCGGCGACACGATCGAACTCCAACCGGTCGTGGCCAGGGGGGTGCGGGTGTC
Organism: Actinomycetota bacterium; assembly: GCA_039195375.1. Lineage (GTDB taxonomy): Bacteria > Actinomycetota > Acidimicrobiia > Acidimicrobiales > SZUA-35 > JAHELU01. Next base: position 29,209 of record JBCCVL010000010.1, on the reverse strand, counting down.
CCGCGAGGTGGCGGCCGACGGCGGGCGCTTCGATGACCTGCTCGACCTGATCGCCCCGACCACCGTCAACGCCCTGGTGTTCGACACCAAGGACGAGACCGGCCAGGTGCTGTACCGGACCGACGTGGCCAAGGCGGCCGAGCTCGGGGCCGTCGAGGCGCTCTACCGCCCCGACGAGCTCCTCGCACGGGCCGACGACGCCGGGCTCTATCCCATCACCCGGGTGGTGACGTTCGAGGACGACCTGTGGTCGGAGGGCGACGCCGAGGCCAAGCTGGCCGGCGACTGGGTCGACGCCACCGACCCGGTCAATTGGGAGTACCCGCTCGCCCTCGCAGCCGAGGCGTGTGCGCTCGGCTTCGCCGAGGTCCAGTTCGACTACGTCCGCTACCCGGCCGGGCGGACGGCCGAGGTCGCCGCCGACCTCGTCCCCCGCACGCCGGACGAACGGTCCGCGGTCATCGCCGCCTTCCTCACCGAGGCCGGTGAGCGGCTCGCCCCGTTCGGCTGCGGCGTGTCGGCCGCCATCTTCGGGATCGTGATGTCGAGCGAGACCGACGAGGGCATCGGTCAGACCGTCGAGGCGATCGGCCCCGTTGTCGACGCCCTCAGCCCCATGTTGTATCCGAGCCACTACGGTCCCGGCTGGCTCGGCTTCGCCGACCCGAACGACCACCCGGGCCCGGTCATCGCCGATGCGCTCGACGATGGGCTGCCCCGGCTCGCACCCGACACCCAGATGCGGCCGTGGATCCAGGCCTTCTATTACAACGGCGCCCAGATCGGGGCCCAGATCAGCGAGGCCGAGTCGAGAGGGGCCGGCTGGCTGCTGTGGAACGCCAGTGGCAACTACCGGGCGGACTGGCTCCCGGTGGCACCGTGACCGGCGGGCCGACCACGCCCGGTCGGGCCATTGCCGCCGGTGCCGCGACCGGTCGGGCTCTGACCGATCGGTCCGGGTCCGGTCGGGCCGGGCCGGGTCGGGCCGGGTTCCGTCGGGTTGCGGCCGGTCTCACGGTGCTGGTGCTCGCCGCCACTGCATGTGTGCCGCCGGATGAGGAGACGGCGACGTTCGCCCCGGCCGACGGCGCCGAGCAGACGCTCCCGTCGGTCACCCAGGCGCCGGACGGGCCAGACGACGATCCGGCCGCCGAGCCGGACGACGAGCCGGACGACGAGGAGGCCGGCGAGCCGGCGGCGGCCGACGGCGATGGCGATGGCGAGCCGGCCACGACCTCGACGGCGCCGCTTGCCGAGCTCCAGGGCCTGACCACCGAGCTGCTGGCCGCCGACTTCGACCAACCGATCCTCGTGACCGGTGCCCCGGGGACCGACGCCCTGTTCGTCGTCGAGCGGGAGGGCGTGATCCGGGTGGTGGAGGACAGCCGGGTGCGCGACGAGCCGTTCCTCGATCTGACCGGCCAGCTGCTGTCGTCGAGCATCGAGCAGGGTCTGCTCGGGCTCGCCTTCCACCCCGACTATGCGACCAACGGCGTCCTGTTCGCCTACTGGACCGACCCGGCCGGTGACAGCCTGCTCGCCCGGTTCGAGGCGACGGCACCGACCGAGCTCGACCCCGAGTCGCTCGAGGTCGTCCTGCAGGTCGATCAGCCGGCCGAGCGCCACAACGCCGGCATGCTCGAGTTCGGCCCGGACGGTCTGCTGTACCTCGCCCTCGGTGACGGTGGCGGTGGCGGCGCCACCTCCCAGGACACGTCCGACCCGTTGGGCTCGATCCTCCGTCTCGACGTCGGCGTCGATGGTCGTGGCGACAGCACCCGGCCATACGCCATCCCGGCCGGCAACCCGTTCGACGACGAGATCTGGGTCTACGGGCTCCGCAACCCCTGGCGGTTCTCGATCGACGAGGTCACCGAGACGGTCTACATCGGTGACGTCGGGCAGGATCGGTGGGAGGAGGTCAACGTCGTCGGGCTCGACGGGGCCGGCACCAACTTCGGCTGGTTCCAGACCGAGGGTGATCAGTGCTTCCGCTCCGACTGTGACACCGCCGGCCTGACCGACCCGATCCTGCAGTACTCACACGACGAGGGCTGCTCGATCACGGGCGGTCGGGTCTACCGGGGCCAGGCCATCCCCGAGTTGACCGGCCACTACCTGTACGCCGACTGGTGCGGCGGCCTCGTGCGGAGCTTCCGGCTGACGGACCGCGGGCAGGTGGCCGACCAGCTCGACTGGAGCGACGAACTCGGTTCGCTCGGCCAGGTCACCAGCTTCGGGGTCGACGGCGACGGCGAACTGCTCGTCGTCAACTGGGCCGGCGAGTTGCACCGCATCCTGCCCGTGCGCTGAGCCCTTCGGCCCGGTCGACAGACCGCCCGGCGCTACTGCACGCAGCCGTGGTGGGCCGAGGAGACCAGGCGCACGTACTTGTCGCGCACGCTGCCCGGCCGGACCGTCGACGGCGGCGCCGTCCAGCCGGCGAGGCGGTCGGCGATCTCACCGTCATCGACCTCCAGGGTCAGCGTCCGGGCGGCCGGATCGATGACGATCGGATCGTCGTCTCGCACCGCAGCCAGCGGTCCGCCGACGGCGGCCTCCGGCGAGATGTGCCCGATCAGGATGCCGTGGGACACGCCGGAGAACCGGCCGTCGGTGATGAGGGCGACGTCGGCCCCGAGGCCCCGGCCCTGCAGCTGGATGGTCAGCATGACCATCTCGGGCATGCCGGGCCCGCCGACGGGGCCGACGTTGCGGACCACGACAGTGTCGCCGGCCACGATCTCGTCTGCCCGGATGGCGGCCATGGCCTCGGGCTCGGAGTCGAACACCCGGGCCCGGCCCCGGAACACGCCCCGCTCCAGCGTCTTGCCGCTCAGCTTGAGCACGCAGCTCTCGGGGGCGAGGTTGCCCCGCAGCACGCTGATGTGGTTGTTGGCCGGGGCGATCGGTGCCTCGATGGGGCGGACGATGTCCTGATGGCCGAGGTCGTCGAGCGTCGGGGCGTCGGCCAGGTTCTCCGCCACCGTCCGCCCGGTCACGGTCGGCAGGTCGCCGTGCAGCAGACCGTTGTCGAGCAGTTCCCGCATGACGACGGGCACCCCGCCGATCCGATGCAGGTTGACCATCGCGTAGGGACCGTGGGGTTGGAGGTCGGCGATCAGCGGCACCCGCTCCCCCACCGCCTGGGTGTGGTCGATGGTCAAGGGAACCCCGGCCTCCCGGGCGACGGCCAGCAGGTGGAGGTAGAGGTTGGTCGACCCGCCCATGGCGTACAAGGTGGTGATGGCGTTCTCGAATGCCGGCATCGTCATGATGTCTCGGGGTCTCGTGTCGCTGGCGTGGAGCTCGCGGAGCGCAGTGACCGACGCAGAGACGCTGGCCGCCACGTCCTCGTGCACGTCGCTCGATGCGTCGTGGTCGGCCGGGTACGACGCCGTGTGGGGCAGCATCATGCCGATCGACTCGGCCAGCGTGCTCATCGTGTTGGCGGTGAACATCGCCCCGCAGGTCCCGCTGCCTGGCATGACGCAGCGCTCGATCCGGTCGAGGTCGTCCGCTCCGATGCGACCGGCCTCCTGGGCCGCCCTGGCCTCGGCGTAGTCGAGGATCGTGAGGTTGTCCCCCTTGGCCGCCCACGGCTCGATGTCGACCGAGCCGGGTGAGCTGGTGCCGGGGTAGATCACGAGCCCGACGTCGTTGGTCCGGGCCAGCGGCATCAGGGCGGCCGCCCCGACCTTGTCACACCCGGAGATGACGATCATGGCCTGGGCGTGATGGGCCCGGTGACCGACCTCGATGCAATCCGCGATCAGGTCCCTCGACACGAGGCTGTAGCCGGCGTTGGCCGTGCCCTGGGTCAGGGCGTCGGAGACCGCCGGGGTGCCGACGACCAGCCCCTGGGCCCCGACCCCGTCGAGGGCGTCGAGCACCAGCCCGGTCAGGCGGCCGACCCGGTTGTTGCACCGGTGGGCGTTGGTCCACGGACTGGCCACCGTCACCACCAGGTCGAGGTCTCGGACCCGGTCGGGGTCGAAGCCGGCGGCCCGCAGCTCCACCCGATTCGTCCGCCACGGTCGGCTCTGGCGCAGGTCACCCGGCTGGTCGTCCATGGCCGACGAGTCTGGCCCAGGACGTCCGCCACCGTCGAGCGCACGTCGGACCGGCCCCGGCCGGCCGAGGCGGTCGACGATCACACCACCCGGGACCGAATCCTCACTACGCTTCGACGAGATTGTTCTGATCTTGATCGGCTGGGTAGGCGCCGGCCGACCGGACGGGGGACCACACCACATGTCAGGACCACGCGACGAACGCTCGTCGGATGCGGCCATCATCGGCAACCTCCGGCGCTACACCTCCCGGGTCCTGGCCCGCCGCCCGACCTCCGACATGAGCACGCCGGAGCAGATCCGGTCCGCGGCGATGAACCGCCTGTTGACCGAGCCGTTCGAGGTGCTGGCCAAGGGGATCAACCCCTCCCGGTTCGACGACTGGCTGCCCGGGCTGCGCAGCAAGGCGTTCCGCAGCTACGGCTCGTCGGTCGAGCTGACCGAGGCCATCCTGCTCGACGGCCTCAGCCCAGACCGCTCGGGCCTGACCGACGAGCTCATCGACGCCGCCGGCAAGCAGCTGATGAGCGGCTCGATGACCAACGCCGAGTTGATCCGCCAACTCGGCGGCGCCTACTTCGAGTCGGTCCGTGACGACGGCGCCTTCGTGATCCAGACCTACGCCTGGTTGGCGTCGGGGTCGCGCAAGAACCTGCTCGGCGCCTTCCAGCGCCTCTACGCCTCCATCGACCAGCGGATGGCCGCCGCATTCGGCTTCTTCTTCACCACCGCGACCCGACGAAAGCTCGTCGAGCCGTTCACCTTCGAGGAGATGTCGATCATCATGACGTCGCTCATCGAGGGCTTCACGTTCCGGTCCCACGTCGACCCGGACAGCGTGCCGGACGACCTGCCGATGCGGGCCGCGCTCGCCCTCGTTGCCGGCATGACCCAACCGGCGGACGAGGAACCGAGAACCGTCGACGACATCGCCTGGTGATCGCAGCGGCGCCGACCGGCCGCGCCAGCTAGGGACTCGTCGCTGTCCCCTCCACAGCGACGAGTCCCCGATCGCTAGCCCTCGACCGGCATCCTCGCACGCTGGGACCGTCGGCAAAAGGAACAAACTGCGCGCTGGAGGGTGGAGCGCTTCACCACGCCCGAGCGGCCGACGGCGGCGGTGCACGAGCGGCCGCCGGCGGGGCCTCAGCGGTCGTCTGGCCCGGCGAGGAGCAGCCGTTGCCGCTCATCGACCAGCTCGGCGAACTCGGCCACCAGCGAGTCGCGGAACTCCCGCAGCTCGCGGGCGACGGTGGCGACCGACGATGACGTCCGCTCGATCGAGGCGATCGAGGCCTTGATCCGCCGGTGGACCATCCAGTCGCTGAAGGGGTTGTCGAGCCACACGTCGAGGGCCTGGAGCGTGGAGGAGGGCAGCTGGACCTGGGGCCGGGCCGGTTGACGCAGATCGGCCAGCTCGGCGTTGAGTCGCAGCAGCGCCCGTTGGACCCTGGCGACGATGGCGGCGGCGTCGTCGAGCCGCCGGTGCTTGACCGCACTGGCGATCACGCCGCCGCCGAAGAACGTGTCATACGTCGACCAGCTGCCGGCGCTGCTCAGGCTGTTGCGGGCCTCGCCGAGCGCCTTCAGGGCCGTGGCCGCGGCCACGACCGCCTCGTTGACCTCGTCTCGCGTGGCCCGCAACTCGGCGGCCCGGCGGCTGATCTCGACCAGCTCCCGACCGGTGGCCGAGCCGGACCGCATCTGCTCGTCCTCCCAGCGGGCCAACTCACGCTCGACCCGGCGACCGGCGGCGTCGAGGGTGGCCTCGGCGTCGGCGACGGTTCGGCCCCCGGTCGAGGCGACCAGCTCGGCCATGGCCTCCCGGCGGACCGCCACCTCGAGCGCCACCGCCTCCGCCTCGGCCCGCTCGACGGTCAGCTCCTCGTCACGGGTGCGTCGCAGCCAGGCCAGCACGGCCCGAAGCGACCAGCCCTCGAGGGCGTCGACGTCGCCCTGTTCCCGTTCGAGCTGGCGAACGAGGTGCCCGATCTGCTGGTCCTCGGCGTGCATGGCCGACTCCAGGGCCAGTCGGCGAAACACGTCCCGCTCGGCCTCGGCCCGGTCGTCGATGGCCTGCAGGAGGGCGGCATAGGCCGGAGGGACGGTCATCCCGACCGCCGGGGCACCCGGGCCGCCAACCGGGTCTCCCACTCCCCCGCCGCGGTCACGCCCGCCGCTCGCCCAGTCACCGCCGCGGTCTCGTCCACCGTCGCCCATGGTCCGACGGTAGTCGACCCCTGACGCCACGAACCCCCGGCCCGGGGCCAGGGGTTCGACTGCATGCGTCGGCCGTCGGCCGGGGATCAGTGGGCGGCGCCACCGCCGTCGTCGGCGCCGGCGGCCGCCAGCTGGACCTCGGCCCAGCGACGATCGTCGCGGGCGTAGGGGTCGTCGGGGTTGGCGTCCTCAGCGGCCTGGGCGTCGGTCAGCTGGGTACGGGCAGCGGCGACGTCGATCTCGCCGGCCGGCACCGCGGCGTCGGACAGCACCGTCACCTCCGGCCCCGTCACCGAAACGAACCCGCCGCGAACGGCGAAGCGCCGGATGTCGCCACTGTCCTCGTAGACCCGCACCTCGCAGGTCTCGAGCGAGCCGATGAACGGCTCGTGGCCGGTCAGGAAGGCGATGTCGCCCCCACCACGGGTACGGGCGATCACCTGCGTCGCCTCGCCCGAGTAGAGGATGTCCTCCGGGGAGACGAACTCGACTTTCATGGCCATAACAGACTCCTACATCGCACGACGTTTCGCCGCAGGCGAAACTCGGGGGGAACGCCGCAGGCGTTCACACTCAAGCGCCGGCCTCTCGGCGGAGGCGCTCGGCCTTCTCGCGGACGTCGTCGGCGCCGCCGACGTTGAGGAACGCCTGCTCGGGCAGGTCGTCGAGCTCACCGGTGACGAGCGCCTCGAACGAGTCGATCGTCTCCTCGACCGGCGTGAAGATGCCGGGCAGGCCGGTGAAGACCTCGGCCACGATCATCGGCTGGGCCAGGAACCGCTGCACCTTGCGGGCCCGGTCGACGGTGATGCGGTCCTCCTCGGACAGCTCGTCGAGACCGAGGATGGCGATGATGTCCTGCAGCTCCTTGAACCGCTGGAGGATCTCCTGGACCTGGCGGGCCACGTTGTAGTGCCGGTCGCCGACGACCTCGGGAGCGAGGATCGTCGAGGTCGAGGCCAGCGGATCGACCGCCGGGTAGATGCCGAGGGCGGCGATCTCACGGCTCAGCTCGGTGGTGGCATCGAGGTGGGTGAACGTGGTGAACGGCGCCGGGTCGGTGTAGTCGTCTGCGGGCACGTACACGGCCTGCATCGAGGTGATCGAGCGACCGCCGGTCGAGGTGATCCGCTCCTGCAGGATGCCCATCTCGTCGGCCAGGGTCGGCTGGTAGCCCACCGCGGATGGCATGCGGCCGAGCAGGGTCGACACCTCGGACCCGGCCTGGACGAAGCGGAAGATGTTGTCGACGAACAGCAGCACGTCCTGGCCCTGCACGTCGCGGAAGTACTCGGCCATGGTCAGGGCCGACAGGGCGATCCGCAGCCGAACCCCGGGCGGCTCGTCCATCTGGCCGAAGCAGAGGGCGGCCTTGTCGAGCACCGACGTCTCGCCGTCGCCCATCATCGTCTCGCCCATCTCGATGAAGAGGTCGGTGCCCTCACGGGTCCGCTCGCCCACCCCGGCGAAGACCGACACACCACCGTGGTTGGAGGCGACCCGGGTGATCATCTCGGTGATCAGCACGGTCTTGCCCACGCCGGCACCGCCGAACAGCCCGATCTTCCCACCCTGCAGGTACGGCGTGAGCAGGTCGATGACCTTGATGCCGGTCTCGAGGACCTGCTTGGTCGGCTCGAGCGAGTCGAACGACGGGGCCGCCCGGTGGATCTCCCACCGGTCGCCGATCTCGAGCTGGTCGGCGGGCACGTCGAGCGGCTCGCCGAGTACGTTCCAGATGTGACCGAGCGTCACGTCGCCGACGGGGACGGCGATGCCGCGCCCGAGCTGGCGGACCACCTGGCCCCGCTGAAGGCCGTCGGTCGGCTTGAGGGCGACCGCCCGGACCCGACCGCTCCCGAGGTGCTGGGCCACCTCGGCGGTGACGACGTCGGACTCACCGCCGACCGAGACGTCGAACTGGATGGCGTCATTGATCTCGGGCAGGTCCCCCGGGGGGAACTCGGCGTCGACCACCGGACCGGCGATGGCGACGATCCGCCCGTCTTTGAGCTGGGGTTCCGTGGCAGTCATGTTCGTGCTTGCTCCAGGTGTCGGGGTGAGGTGAGAGGGGTCGTGGCGCTCAGGAGGAGAACTCGCTGAGCAGCAGTTCGATGTTCAGGTCGTCGTCGTCCTCGGACAGGCCTTCCGCACCGCCGACGATCTCCATGATCTCGGTGGTGATGGCCTCCTGGCGGGCCCGGTTCATGGCCCGGGACAGCTTGACGATGAGCTCCTCGGCGTTGTCGGTCGCCGCCTTCATCGCCCGCTGCCGGTTGGCGTGCTCGGACGCTGCGGCGTCGAGCAGGGCGGTGAACAGGCGGGCCTCGACGTAGCGGGGCAGGAGGTCGGCGAGCACGCCCTCGGCCGATGGCTCGAAGGAGAAGCCGGCCAGGGCTGCGGCCTCACCACCACCCTCGGCCGCCATGACCGCCGTCTTCTCCAGGGGAAGGAAACGGCGGACGATCGGCCGCTGGGTACCCATCGAGACGAACTCGGTGTAGATCAGGTCGACCTGCTGCGCCTCCTGGGAGTCGAACAGCTGGCGGACCCGCCTGGCGATGTCTCGCGCGTTCTCGTAGCTCGGGTTGTCGGTGAAGCCCGAGAACGTCGAGTCGATGTTGTAGCCACGGAAGGAGAAGTAGTCGGCGACCTTCCGGCCGACGGCGATGATGGCGTAGTCGCCCCCCTCGGACCGGACCGCCTGGATCTCCCGCTCGGCGGTGCGGAGCACCTGGGCGTTGTAGGGGCCGGCCAGGCCACGGTCGCCGGCGCAGACCACGAAGGCGACCTTCGAGATCGACTCGGCCTGGCGGAGCAGCGGATGGTCGACCTCGGCCCCGCCGGCGGCGAGGTCCTCGATGACGCCGGTCAGCTGCTCGGAGTACGGCCGGGCGGCACGGGCCCGCTGCTGGGCACGGGCAACCCGGGTGGCCGCGATCAGCTCCATGGCCCGCGTGATCTTCTTCGTGTTGCTCACCGTGTTGATACGGCGGCGAAGGATGCGTTCTGCGCCTCCGGGCATGTTGCTCCTCTAATCCGGGGTCCGGCCGCTACTCGGCGGCGGCCCGGGAGACGTCCTCCTCGGGAAGGGTTCGGGTGTCGTCGACCATCGTCGTGGTGGCGTCGCCCTGGGCCTCGGCCTCGGGCTCGGCGGTCGACGAGCCGCTGCCGACGAACTGGTCGGTGAAGGCGGCGATGGCCGCCTCGAGTGCCTCCTCGTCCGGGATCGCACCGCCGGTGCGGATCGAATCCATGATGTCGCTGTGGCGGCTGTCGAACCACTCGAGCAACTCGGACTCGTAGCGGGCGATGTCGGCGACGGCGACACCGTCGAGGTAGCCGCGAGTGCCGGCGTAGAGCACGATCACCTGCTGCTCGACCGCCACCGGGGCGTTGATGCCCTGCTTCAGCAGCTCGGTGAGGCGGTAGCCCCGATCCAGCTGGGCCTGCGACACCGGGTCGAGGTCGGAGCCGAAGGCGGCGAAAGCGGCCAGGTCACGGAACTGCTGCAGGTCGGACTTGAGGGTGCCGACCGCAGCCTTCATGGCCTTGATCTGTGCCGCCGAGCCGACCCGGGAGACCGAGATGCCGACGTCGACCGCCGGGCGGATACCCGACTTGAACATGTCGTCCTGCAAGAAGATCTGACCGTCGGTGATCGAGATCACGTTGGTCGGGATGTAGGCCGAGACGTCGCCGGCCTTGGTCTCGATGACCGGGAGGGCGGTCAGCGAGCCGGCGCCGTTCTCGTCCGACAGCTTGGCCGCCCGCTCGAGGAGGCGGCTGTGGAGGTAGAACACGTCGCCGGGGTAGGCCTCGCGGCCCGGGGGCCGGCGCAGCAGCAGCGACACCTGACGGTAGGCCTCGGCCTGCTTCGACAGGTCGTCGTAGATGACGAGGGCGTGGTCGCCGTTCTCCATCCAGTGCTGGCCCATGGCGCACCCGGCGTAGGGGGCCAGGAACTTGTAGGGGGCCGGATCGGAGGCCGGTGCGACCACGGCGACCGTGTAGTCCATTGCCCCGTACTCCTCGAGCAGGGCGACGGTCTGGGCCACGGTGGAGCCCTTCTGGCCGATGGCGACGTAGATGCACTTCACGCCGAGGCCCTTCTGGGCCAGGATCGTGTCGATCGCCACCGTGGTCTTGCCGGTCTTGCGGTCGCCGATGATCAGCTCACGCTGGCCCCGACCGATCGGGATCAACGAGTCGACGGCCTTGATGCCGGTCTGCAGGGGCTCGTGCACCGGCTGGCGGCCGGTGATGCCGGGGGCCTGGATCTCCATCCGACGCTGCTGGACGTCGGTCAGCTGACCCTTGCCGTCGATCGGCTCGCCGAGCATGTTGACGACCCGGCCGATCATGCCGTCACCGACCGGGACCGAGAGGATCTCGCCGGTGGCCTCGACCGGCTGGCCCTCCTCGATGGCGTCGACGCCACCGAGCACAACGGCACCGATCGTGTCCTCGTCGAGGTTCAGGGCGAGGCCGATCGTGCCGTCCTCGAACCGGAGCATCTCGTTGACCGCCGCGTTCGGCAGGCCGCTGACCCGGGCGATGCCGTCGCCGACCTCGACGATGCGACCGACGGTGCTCGAACGGATGTCGGTGTCGAGGTTCTCGAGGTTGCGCTGGAGGGCGCTCGTGATCTCGGAGGGATCAAAGGACAGTGCCATGTGCGGTTCTCTATCTTCTCGGAGTTCTCTCGGGCGGGCGGGGTCGGAGTCGGGCCTTGACGATGCGCCTAGAGGGCGTCGTGCAGCTGGTTGATCTTGGTGCGGAGCGAGCCGTCGATCACGGTGTCACCGATGGTGGTCACCGCACCGCCGATCACGTCCGGGTCGATGACGTTCTCCAGCTCGACCGGTCCGCCTGCGGTCGTGGCCAGGGCCTGGGCCAGTCTGGTCTTCTGGTCGTCGGTGAGGGCGACGGCGCTACGGACCACGGCGACCCGACGGCCGCTCGAGGAGGCCGCCTTCTCGGTGAAGGCGCCGACGATGTCGCCGAGCTGCCCGCCCCGACCGGCCGACACGACCAGGCCGACGAGGGCCCGGACGGTGTCGCTGGCCTTGCCGGCCAGCAGGTCATCGACGATCTGGTTGCGGGTGGCGGCCGGCAGGAGGTTGTTCGACAGCGAGGAGCGGAGCTCGTCGTTGCCCTCGACGGCCCTGGCCACCTCGCGGAGCTGGGCCCCGACGATCTCGGTGCTTCCCTCGGCGCGGGCTACGGACAGGAGAGCGTCTGCGTAGCCGGCGATCTGGTCTGGCGTGGTCATCGGATGTCACCCACCTGGTTGATGTAGGCCTCGATCAGGTCGCTCTGCGACGAGGCGTCGAGACCGTCGCGGACGACCGCCTCGGCGCTCGTCCGGGTCAGCCGGGACACCTCGGCGGCAAGATCGGCCTGGGCCTGGCGACGGCGGTTGGCCACGTCGGCCCGCCCCCGCTCTCGGATGGCCTCGGCTTCCGCCTCGGCCTTGGCCACGAGGTCGGTCTTCAGCTTCTCGGCCGTCGCCTCGGCCTCGGCCCGGATCCTCGCCTCCTCCTCGGAGACGTCGGGCAGGTCGGCCGACGACGCATGGAGCGCCGCCTCGGCCTCGTCCCTGGCGGCCTTGGCCTGGGCCAGCTCGGCCTCGATGCCGGCCGTGCGGTCACGCATCGACTGCATGATGGCCGGCCCGGCCCGCCAGACCGCCAGACCGACGATCACGAAGAACGCAAGGCTACCCCAGTAGACCTCGTTGATGTCGGCCGGCCAGTGGACCCCGTTGGGCCCCTCCGCCGCGAATTGGTAGGCAAGGTTCATTGGCCTGGTCCTCAGTTGGGGTTGTCGAGCTGCCGGTTGATGACCGGCAGGGCATCGTCGACGCTGATCTGGCGGTTCACGATCCGGGAGGCTGCGCCGACGGCAAGCTGGGCCACCTGAGGCCGGAGGGAGGCCAGGGCCTCCTCCCGCTCGCGGGCCAGCTCGGTGTCGGTGACCTCCTGCATGGCCGTGACCTCGCGTTCGGCCCGACCGACCAGGCGCTCACGCTCGGCTTCGGCCTCACCCCTGGCGGCCTCGATGATCGACGCCGCTTCGGCCCGGACGCCGGCCAGTTGGTCGGCCAGCTCGGAGTCGGCCGAGGCCATCTGGGCCTTGGCTGCGTCGGCCGCGTCGAGGTCGGCCTGGATCGTGGCCTCCCGGTCGTTCATCACCCGCTGGACCGGGGGAAGGAGCACGTACCGGATGAGCACGTACAGGGTGGCGAAGGCGATCGCCCCCCAGAACAGCTCGTAGGTGGCCGGGAGGATCGGATTCTCGGGTACGCCGCTGGTCTCGTCAGCCGCGAGGATGGAGAGCATCGGAGCGCCCTCCTCAGGCGAACTTGAGCAGGATGAAGACCACGAAGCCGATCAGGGCCAGGGCCTCGGTGAAGGCGATGCCGAGGAACATGTTGGTCCGGACGGTGCCGGCGGCCTCGGGCTGACGGGCCATGGCCTGCACGGCCTGACCGACGAGGTAGCCGATGCCGATGCCAGGGCCGATGGCGGCCAGGCCATAGGCCATGCCGGCGCCGGAGGCGGCGGCGACGTTCTGGGCGTCGCCCGAGTCGACGGCCTCTGCGGCCAGCAGCGCCTGGGTGGCAATGGTTGCGAGGACACTCATCTGAGGTTGCTCTCCTGTTGTGCGACCCGCCGCGTGGCGGGTTGTCGTCCCGCCGGAGCGGGTCTTGTTGGTTCAGAGGGGGTTGCTCTGGGGGTACCTGCCCGAAGGCGAGGACGTTGTCGTGTTGACGGTCGGGTCGGCCGGTTCGACGGGCCGGATCAGTGAGCCGGGTGCAGCGACGAGTCGATGAACACCGCAGTCAGCAGGGCGAAGACGAAGGCCTGGAGGAACGAGACGAAGATCTCGAAGCCGGTGAGCAGGACCAGCATCGTGAAGCTGAAGGGCAGGATGACCACCAGGGCGTCGAGCCGCCAGAGCGTGATGCACAACACGCCGAACGTGACCAGCAGGATGTGGCCGGCGAGCATGTTGGCGAAGAGCCGGACCGCCAGGGCGAACGGCCGGATGATGAAGACGGTCAGGAACTCGATCAGACCGACGAGCGGCCGGAGCGCGAGCGGGACGAAGGACGGCCAGATCGTGTCCTTCAGGTAGGCGAAGCCGTGGTACTTGAAGCCGACGCCGATGTAGACGGCGGCGGCGATGACGGCCAGGATCGCCGGGTTGGCCATTCGGGCGTTCGCCGGCATGTGGAAGGTCGGGATGACCTCGAAGATGTTGCCGAAGAAGACGAACAGGAAGATGCTCAGCAGCAGCGGGGTGTAGCGGCGTCCTTCCGGGCCGATGGCCGGCAGCACCACCTGGGTGTCGATGAACTCGACGATGCTCTCCACGACGTTCTGGGCCCCGGTCGGGACCAGCTCCTTCTTGGAGAACAGGAAGAGACCGGTCGGGATCGCCATCGCCAGGAGGCTGATCAGACCGATCTTGTTCATGCTCCAGAAGGCACCGTCACCGAAGTAGGTCGGCCAGCCGACCAGATTGTCGATCGATGGGTACTCGAGTCCGAACACGGTTTTGCTCGCTCCTCAGCGTCTGTCGAACGAATTTCTTCGAAGGCTTCTGTCGGTAGTTTCCGTCGGTTGACGACCCAGGTCGATGACCTGCGAGGTCATTTTTCTCCGGTTGACGCCCGTCGGTGACGGTCGGACCGGTAACCGGCGGCCGGGCGTTGTTGGCGCCGGACCGGCCAGGTGCCACCGACCCCTGGTTTCAGGCCCGGGTGCGCCACCGTCGCCGACACGTGACGCAGCTCCCAGACCAGCAACCCGAGATGGGCGGCGATGAGCGTGATGCCGAGTGGGACCATCCGGACCCAGGAGGTTTCCCTCACCATCCAGACCGCCACGAAGATGAGCGCCAACCGCATGACGTACCCACCAAGCGCCACCGAGGCTATCAAGCCGAGCGAGATCCGGGCGGCCCACGCCAACAAATATGCGGACAGCAGGAAGTTGACGCAGATGATGACGATTCCGTAACCGATCGAAGCGGCGACCGCCCGATCGGCCACCAGCCAGGCGATGCCGACGACGACGGGCAGGACGAGCAGCCCTCGCCTGGCAAGGTCTCGGGCGATCTCGGCGCCGGGGGCCGGTCCGAGGTCGGGCTCCGCCAGCGACGGCACGGCCGTCGACGGGGGGACCGCAGGCCGGCCGGCGGTGGTCATGACCCGGCTCGCCTCATGGCTGCCGCCTCGGCCTCGAGCTCGGCGATGTCCCGCTTGTAGCGGTAGTAGACGCTGGCCACGCCACCGGCGAAGCCGACGACGGCGAGCACGATCGTCAGGATCGGCGTCCAGCCGAGCTGGCGGTCCAGCCACAGACCGGCGAGGGCGAAGATCACGCCGGCGAACACCATCTCCCAGCCACCGGTTGCCTGGCCGACATCACGGCCCAATGTGCGCTCGTTGTCGCTCACGACAATGCCCTCGACGAGTCGTTCGGTGATCGGCTGCGATCAGTTCCGTTGGCCGGCTTGTGGTCGGGCTCCGACCGGAGGCCCGCGACCCGGGAACGTGACATGATCAACCCGGGCACCGCAGCACAAGATAGAGAGCGCCGGCCACCCGTGGCAACCCATGTGTCTCCTCGGCCGGCTGGGTCGATCGGTCCCATCTGCGCCAGCGTTCGACCCCCGCTCATGGCGACCGGTCGCCTGTCGTCGCCTGCGCGGTCGACGGTCGCCCCGGCCGCCGGTCCTGGCGACCCCGTTCGGCGTCCCGCCCCCGCCGTCTCCTGGCCGAGGCGGAGACCAGGCGGCCGAGGCCGGGCGACGGGTTCGGCGGTGGGAGCGGTCGGTTCGGCATGGCCGCCTGGTTGCCGCCGGTGCGGCCGCCGCCGGCGGCGCCGACGGTCGTCGTTGCGGCCGAGGCCGGCGTGGCCGACGCCGGCCGGTTCGGGCCTCCGGCCCCTCGCAGCGGACCCGAGCCGTTCGAGACCAGACCGGCGGCACGGCCCGGCTCGGCGGACAGGGGGATCGACACCGGCACCGGTGGCACGACCGGCGACGGCGTCAGGGACGTCGACGGCGTCAGGGACGTCGATGGCGACGGCGACGCCGTGGTCAGACCCGTCGACGGCGCCGAACCGGCTGCCCGGCCGGCCTGGATGCCGGGGTGGAACAGCGTGTAGAGGAGGAGCGCGAGCGCCCCGATGCCGATCGGCACGATCCCGTCACCTCGACCCTCGTTGTAGGTCGGGTACAGCACGAAGGCCGAGAGCAGCGCCGTCCACGCCCAGAGGATCCCGACGCTGCGGCGGTGGCCGTGGCCGAGGCGGACCAGGCGATGGTGCAGATGGTCCTTGTCCGCAGTGGCGAGCCCCTGACGCCCCTTGGCCCGGCGGACGATGGCGAAGGCGGTGTCGATCACGGGCACACCGAGGATCAGCAGCGGGATGGCGAGTGGGGCGTAGAAGAAGAAGGTCTGCCCGCTGAACGGATCGGGGGTGCGGCCGCCGACCGCCATCGTCGATGCCGCCATCAGCGTGCCGAGCAGCAGGCTGCCCGAGTCACCCATGAAGATGCGGGCCGGGTGCACGTTGAGCGGCAGGAAGCCGAGACAGATGCCGATGACCAGGGCCGCGACCAGTGGACCGATGTTGCCGGCCAGGAGCAGGTCGACCTCGCCGAGCCGGAACCCGTACAGCAGGAACGCGGCAGCGCCGATCCCGACGATGCCCGCGGCGAGACCGTCGAGACCGTCGATGAAGTTGACGGCGTTGGTCATACCGAGGACCCAGATCACCGAGAACAGCAGGGCCAGGTCGTAGGGCAGCACGAACACGTCGAGGAACGGGATCCGGAACCAGATGATGCTGACGCCGCCGACGGCGAGCAGGACCCCCGTGAGGGCCAGGCCGGCGGTCTTCGCCGGTGCCGACAGGTCGCGGATGTCGTCGATGAGGCCGACCAGGCAGGCGACGGTCGCCCCCGCCAACACCCCGAACGGCTCGGTCGACGAGTCGAAGACCGCTTCGAACCAGCCCGATCGCCAGGCCACCACGAAGCCGACGACGAAGCCGCCGTACATCGCCACCCCGCCGAGGAACGGGGTCGGCCGGTCGTGGAACCGGCGTGCATCGGGCTCGACCACCAAGCCTGTCGCTTCAGCGACGAGGCGAGCGGCGGGGACCAGTACCAGGGTCACCACGGCCGCAACGGCCGCGACGACCAGGTAGGCGCTCAGGTCCGGCCTCATCGTCGAGGCTGAACGCTACCAGCTCGGGCGACGACCCCGGGGACCTACGGCGATCCACCCACGCCGCGAGACCGGCGGGTCCGATCGACGGGGGTGCGCCGGTCGGTCGGCGGGCGGCGGGGGCGCCCGCCCGGCGGCGGCTAGGAGATCGCGTCGATCTTGGCCACCCGACCGGTGTGGCGACCACCGTCGAAGTCCGCGGCAAGGAATGCGTCCAGCGCGTCGAGCGCGACCTGGGGTCCGGTGAAGCGGGCCCCGACGCACATGACGTTGGCGTCGTTGTGGGCTCGGGACAATCGGGCCGAGGTGACGTCGTGCACAGTCGCGGCCCGCACACCGGGCACCTTGCCGGCGGCCATGCAGATCCCGATGCCGCTGCCGCACACCCCGACGCCGAACTCGGCCCGGCCGTCGGCGACGGCCCGTCCGACCGCCTCGCCGTAGTCGGGGTAGTCGACCGACTCGGTCGAGTCGGTCCCGAGGTCGGTCACCTCGTGGTGGCCGGCCAACAGGTGGGTGGCCAGGACGGCCTTGAGCTCGAAGCCGGCGTGGTCCGATGCGATGGCGATGCGCATGGGCGGGAGCCTAGTGCCGGGAGGGGCCGTCGACCGCCGAGGCGCCACCACCTAGACTCCGGCCCGAGCGCCGACCGAGCCGCGGTCGGCGACCAGACCAGGGGAGCCGGACGATGCCCGAGCTGACCGTCGATGACACCACCCTCTTCGTGGAGACCGCCGGATCGGGGCCGCCGCTCGTCCTCCTGCACGGCGGGCTCGGGCTCGATCACACCTACTTCCGCCCGACCTTCGATCAGCTGGCCGACCGGGCCACGCTCGTCTACTACGACCACCGTGGCAACGGTCGGTCGGCCAAGCCGGCCGATGACGGGGCGGAGATGACCCTCGACCGGCTCGTCGACGACACCGTCGCGCTCCTCGATGCCCTCGGCTTCGATCGGGCCACGGTGCTCGGGCACTCCTACGGCGGGTTCCTGGCCCAGCTGCTGGCGATCGCCCACCCCGAGCGGTTGAGCGGACTGGTGCTCGTCGACACGGTGCCGGCCTTCGACTACCAGCCGGAGCCGTCCGGCACCGACGAGCAGCTGGCGGCGTTCGGCGCCGCCTTCTCCGGACCGATGGCCGACGACGCCACCTGGCGCCAGACCTGGTCGATGATCTGGCCGATGTACTTCCACCGCTTCGACGCCGACGAGGCGGCGAGGATCGACGCCGGCACCCACTACGCAGCCGATGCCTGGAACACGTCGGCCGGACTGCTGGCCACGTTCAACACCATCGACCAGCTCCCCGGGGTCGATGTGCCGACCCTGGTCGTCGGCGGCCGCCACGACTTCATCACCCCACCGGGCCCGGGGGCCGAGCGGCTCGCCAGCCTGCTCCCCCGCGCCGAGCTGGCACTGTTCGAGGACAGCGGCCACTACCCCTTCGTCGAGCAGGAGGCCGAGTTCTTCGCCCG
This sequence comes from Actinomycetota bacterium, assembly GCA_039195375.1. Classification (GTDB taxonomy): domain Bacteria; phylum Actinomycetota; class Acidimicrobiia; order Acidimicrobiales; family SZUA-35; genus JAHELU01. Next base: position 11,191 of record JBCCVL010000010.1, on the reverse strand, counting down.
CCTCCGGGCGTTCCTCGACGGCCTGGCGTGATCGCCCGGCCCGAACGATGGCCGGACGCCGACCGGATCAGCTCTCTCGGCTGCGGTTGGCCTCGAGCCTGGCGTTGAGCAGGGCGTCGACCCGCTGCTTGGCGTTGGGGCTCCGGTCGAGCAGCTTGCGGAACTCCTCGGTCCCGAACTCGACGAGCACCATGTCGGTGTGGGCGGTCACCGAGGCGTTGCGTGGGCGGTGGCCGACCAGGGCCATCTCGCCGACCATCGACCCGGCGCCGACCGTGGTGACGAACTCGCCGCGGATGAACACGTCGGCCGTGCCCTCGACGATCACGTAGCAGGAATCGCCGACCCGCCCCTGGTCGATGATCTCGGCCCCGGCCGGCTTCTCGGCCCGCTCCCCGAGCGACGACACGGCCGACAGCTCGTCGTCGCTGAAGCCGTCGAAGAACGCAATCGACGACAGCCACCCGGTATCCAGCTTGTTGTTGCGACCGAACATCGTCTCGTCCTCTCCCGCAGGCGGTGCTTCTCGGTGAGCGTGGCCGGCGCCCCGGCCGTCCGCCCGGAGCGAGCCGAGGTCACCCTACCGAGCCGGGGTGACGGCGGTCCAGGCCTTTGGACCCACCGCCGCCGGGGCGTCAGCGATTCGTCGGTCCGCTGGCGACCACCGCCCGGGTCCGCCCGGCCAGATCGTCGACGGTGTCGACCCGGGCGAAGCGGGTCGCGGCCCGCTCCGCCACGACCGACGCCTGGCTCGGATCGAGCTCGAGCACGAGCGCCCCGTCGGCCACGAGCCACCTCGGGGCAGCGTCGACCAGGTGCAGGAGGTCGGCCCGCCCCTCGGCATCGGCCAGCAACGCCCCCGGCGGCTCCCAGGCGGCCACGACCGGCTCCAGGTCGTCCGGCGACGCGACGTAGGGCGGGTTCGACACCACCACGGCGAGCGAGCCGACCAGCTCGTCCGGCAGCGCCGAGAACCAGTGGCCCTCCGCCAGGCGGACGGCGCCGCCGGCCCGACCAAGACCGGCCAGATTGGCCCTGGCCACGTCGAGGGCATCTGCCGACACGTCGGTCAACCAGACCTCGGTACCAGGCCGTTCGGCTGCGATGGCCAGCCCGATGGCCCCCGAACCGGTGCCGAGGTCAGCCACGACCGGCGCGGTGACGGGACGATCGGCGACGACCGGGCGTCCCGCCGCCCGACGGTCGGCGCCCCCGGTCTGGCGGTCGAGTTCGTCGATGGCGGCGCCGGCCACCACCTCGGTCTCGGGTCGGGGGATCAGGACCCGCCGGTCGACCATCAGATCGAGCGTGCGGAAGCCCCAGCTCCCCAGGACGTACTGCAGTGGCTCACCGTCGCGACGGCGACCGACCATCCGGTCGAACGACGCCAGCTGGCGCTCGGTCGCGTCGCGGTCGGCCACCTCGTGCCAGTCGGCGGCGCTGGTGCCGGTCGCCTCCCAACCGATCCGGCGGGCGCTCATCTCGGCGTCCGGCACGGCGGCGTCGGACAGGGTGCCGGTCGCCTCGGCCACCAGCTCCCGCCAGGTCACCACCGTCAGTCGCCTTCGGCCTCGGAGAGCTGGCGGGTCCGCTCGTCGGTGACCAGGGCGTCGCTGACCTCGTCGAGATCGCCGGCCACGATCCGGTCCAGCTTGTGGATCGTCAACCCGAGCCGGTGATCGGTGACCCGGTTCTCCTTGTAGTTGTAGGTCCGGATCTTCTCCGAGCGCCCACCGCCGCCGGTCTGGTCGCGGCGGGTGGCCGACGCCTCGGCCTGGCGCTGCTCCGCCTCCATCTGCAACAGGCGGGAGCGCAACACCTTGAGCGCCCGTTCCCGGTTCTGGAGCTGGCTCTTCTCGTCCTGCATCGACACGACCAGACCGGTGGGCAGGTGGGTGACCCGGACCGCCGAATCGGTCGTGTTGACGTGCTGGCCGCCGGCACCGGACGAGCGGTAGGTGTCGAACCGGAGGTCGTTCTGGTCGATCTCGATGTCCACCTCGTCGGCCTCGGGTAGCACCGTGACCGTGGCCGACGACGTGTGGACCCGACCCTGCGACTCGGTGACCGGGACCCGCTGGACCCGGTGGGGGCCGGCCTCGAACTTCATGCGGGTCCAGGCCTCGTCACCGGCGAGGCTGAACGTCACCTCGTTGAAGCCGTCGAGGTCAGACAGCTGGGAGCTCATCATCTCGAACCGCCAGCCCCTGGCCGACGCCCAGGAGCGGTACATCTCATAGAGGTCGCGGGCGAAGAGGTTGGCCTCCTCCCCACCCTCGGCCCCCCGGATCTCGACGATGACGTTGCGTCCGTCGTTCGGGTCCTTCGGCAACAGCAGGATCTTGAGCTCGTCCTCGAGCCTGGTGATATCGGCCTCGGCCTCGGTGATCTCGGTCCGCAGATCGTCCTTCTCACCGGCCTCGGCCTCGGCCAGCAGTTCACGGGCGACCTCGGCGTCGTCGTGGCGGCTCCGGAGCGACCGGGCCAGCGCCACGATGTCACCGAGGGCGGCGTAGCGCTTCGACATCTCGACGAACCGGGTGTTGTCGGCCACGATCTCGGGGTCGGCGATCCTGGCTTCGAGTTCGCGGTGCTCCTCCTCGAGGGCGGACAGGCGATCAAGCATCGGTTCGAGGCTACTGCGGTCCGGCGACCGGTCAGCGGGGCCCGGGCTGGTCCCAGGGGGCGTCGATCGAGCGCAGGTCGAGCCGGGGGACGGCGGCCTCGAGCGGGCCGGCCACCAGGCGCCGATCGCGCTCGGGCACGACGACGATCAGCTCGGCGTCGGGATCGTCGCGGTGGCGGTAGTCGGCCGCCTCGGGCAGGAGGTCGAGGTCGACCCCGACCGAGCACACGACGACGGCGCCGGAGCCACGGGCCGCCACCGGTTCCTGGCTGAGCAGGGTCACCGGCGGCCGCAGCGGCGGGACCGGTTCGAGCTCGTCGAGGCCGACGAGCGACGGGTCGTCGAGCAGCACCGATCGGAGCCAGCGCTGGCGGGACAGTCGGCTCAGCGGGTGGGCCGCAGAGCCGGGGTTGCGGTGGCGGACGACGGCGGCGATGGCCCGTCGCAGGTTCGTGTCGTCGTCGAGGTGGCCGTGCAGGTAGTCCTGCAGCTCCCGGTCGGCCTGGCCGACGCCGACGGCCAACTGGGGTCCGGCGAGGTGGGTGCGATCGTCGGCGTCGACACCGGCGATCTGCCCGCCGGCCACGAGGTCGTCGCCGTCGACGACGCGGGCCACCTCCAAGCCGGCGACCTCGGCCACGAGGATTCCGTGGTCGTCGACCGGGCGGGCCCCCGACTCGGCGACGACCGAGGCGAACCGCTGGTGCCCGGGCGGGAGCGGCGGAGGCGGGTCGAGCGGGCTCGGCTCGGCCGGCACCACCTGGGGCCCGTCGGCCGACCACACGGTGATCGCCGGCAGGTCGTCGCCGTCGGCGACGAGGTGGCCGGCCCGCCTGGCCAGATCGCCGGCCACGGCCGCCTCGGCGATCAGGTCGAGGGTGGCGACCTCGTTCGACATCGCCCACCGCAGCGCCGGTCCGAGCCCGCGAACGGAGCTGGCCTGGTAGAACGCCCGGTCGCCGGCGACGTGTCCGACCACCGCCGGGTCGACGCTGTCGGCCCCGACCTCGATCCCACCCCCGGTCAGTGCCCGGATCCGGGCCCGCAGGGCCACCGTGGCCAGGGCTCGCTGGTCCGGCCCGGAGCGGCCGGGGGTGTCGTCGCCTGCGGGGAGTGGATCGGCTGGGGGCATCGGTGCGCTCCTGTCGTCCGAGCGCTCACCTGGCGCGGCGGAGCAGGTTGGCCCGTTCGTCAGCTCTCGTCCGACCGGGCCGGGGCCCGATCGGGGGGACTACTCGTCTGCGCCCTTCTTGCGGCGGCCGTAGCGCCGCTCGAACCGCTCGACTCGACCGGCGGTGTCGACGATCTTCATCGTGCCGGTGTAGAAGGGGTGGCTGGCCGACGAGATCTCCACCTTGTGGAGGGGGTAGGTGTTCCCGTCCTCCCACTCGATGGTCTCGGTGGTCTCGATCGTCGACCGGGTCAGGAACGAGAAGTCGGCCGACTGGTCCATGAAGACCACAGGACGGTAGTTCGGATGGATGTCGGACTTCATCGGGGTCTCTCTCCGTGTATTCGATCGACGTACCAGTTTGCCGCGGGCGCCGGCCGAAACCGACCCGCTGCCGGTCACCGGGTCTTGGCCACCTCGGTCAGGAACTCGGCATTGGTCTTGAAGCTCTTCAACCGCTCGACGAGCATCTCGATCCCCGCTGCGCTCGAGCCACCGGCGTCGTCGTTCATCCCGGCGATGACCTTGCGCAGCTTCCACGCCGCCTCGACCTGCTTCCGGTCCCGCAGCAACTCCTCGTTGCGGGTGGAGGAGCCCTCGACGTCGATGGCGGGGAAGATCCGCTTCTCGGCAAGCCGGCGGTCGAGCCGCAGCTCCATGTTGCCGGTGCCCTTGAACTCCTCGAAGATCACCTCGTCCATCCGGGAGCCGGTCTCGACCAGAGCGGTGGCCAGCATCGTGAGCGAGCCGCCTTCCTCGATGTTGCGGGCGGCGCCGAGGAACCGCTTCGGCGGGTAGAGGGCGGCGGCGTCGACGCCACCGGACAGGGCTTTGCCCGACTGGGGGGCCGACAGGTTGTAGGCCCTGGCCAGGCGGGTGATCCCGTCGACGATGAGGCAGACGTCCTTGCCGTCCTCGACCAGACGCTTGGCCCGCTCGACGGTGAGTTCGGCCACGGCCGTGTGCTCTTCGGGCGGGCGGTCGAACGTGGATGCCACCACCTCGCCCCGCTCGAGATGACGTTGCATGTCCGTCACCTCCTCGGGCCGCTCGTCGATGAGCAGCACGATGAGGGTCACCTCGGGGTTGTTGACCTCGATCGAGCGGGCGATCTGCTTCATGATCGAGGTCTTGCCCGCCTTTGGCGGCGACACGATCAGGCCGCGCTGCCCCTTGCCGATCGGGCAGACGAGGTCGATGATCCTCGTGGTCATCTCGAGCGGCTCGTCCGGCCGCTCCAGCACGAGCCGCTCGTCTGGGAACAGCGGGGTCAGGCGCTCGAAGCGGTTCCGGCCACGGAGCTCCTCGGGGGCCCGGCCGTTGATGCTGGTCAGCTGCTGCAGGGCCGGGTTCTTCTCGTTCCGGCTCGCCGGGCGGGAGGTGCCGGTGACGTGGTCGCCCTTGCGGAGGCCGTAGGTCCTGACCTGCTTGACCGACACGTAGGCGTCATCACGGCTCGGGAGGAACCCGTTGACCCGGAGGAAGGCGTAGCCCTCCTCCCGGAGGTCGAGGTAACCCGTGACCTCGACCGGATCGCTCGACACGCCGTCGTTGCCGGCGTCGTCGCGGTCGCGGCCGCGGTTGCGGTTGCGGCGCCGGCCGCGACGGTTGTTCGGGTCGACGTCGTCGCCGTCACCGCCACTGCCGCCGCGGTCACCGTCGTCGTCGGACCTCTGGCGGCCGGAGCGGTCACCCTTGGAGCCGTCGCCCTTGGCCCCGTCGCCCCGCTCGGCGTTCTTGTCGCCGCCCCGGTCGCTCTTGTCGTTCCGGTCGCTCTTGTCGTTCTTGTCGGTCCTGTCGTTCTTGTCGGTCCTGTCCGAGCTGCCGCGCTTGCCCCTGGCCCGGTCGTTGCCGCGGCGGGAGCCGCGTCCGCCCTGGCTGCCGCCCTCCTCCATGATCTGGACCTCCCAGTCGGCCAGCGGTTCGCCGTCCGGACCAACCGGATGATCCGGGTCGGTGTCGTCGCCGGCGGACGGGGCCTCGGCGGCAGGTGTCTCGGTGTCGTCTGCGGCGGCATCGCCGTCGCCCGCCTCGGCGCCCTCGTCGGTCGCCGGGGCGTCGTCCGAGGATGTCGCCTCGTCCTCGTCGCCGCTCGCCTCGGCGGCGGCTTGGCCTTGGCCCGCTCTGGCGGTGGCGCCCGAGAGTTCGAGGATCTGGTCGATCAGGTCCGACTTGCGGGCGCGCGAGCCGGCCGAGCCGCCGAGGGCGGACACGATGGCCTGCAACTCGCTCTTGTCCTTCTTCTCGAGACCTTCGCGCTCAACGACGAGTTGGTCACTCACGAGCTTGCTCCTGACGGATGGGAGAGGGTGGAACGGCTGAGGTGTCGCGGCGTTCCCAACGGCGTCTGGCGCCGCGCCGCTCGTTCGAAGCGGGCGCCGCACTCGTGTCCGACGTTCGGCGACCGGGGGTGCTCGCATCGATCGCGAGCCCGATACCGCCCCGCACCTCGTGTCCGATGCTAGCAACAATCAGCTCGGGTCCTACGAAACCGTGCCCGGAACAGGCCGACGGGCGGCGACAACGGCGGCGTCAGCCCCCGATGGCCCGCAGCCGCTCCACGATGGCGTCGAGGTCGTTGTCGACCACCTCGTAGCGCTCCGGTCGGGTCAGGATCTCGGCCGCATGGGGCGGCAGCGCGGGGCGGAGGCCGATGGCCCGCTCGACTGCGTCGGGGAACTTGGCCGGGTCGGCGGTGGCCAGGGTGACCATCGGCGTGCCCGGCACCGCCGTGGCCTCGGCCGCAGCCAACCCGACGGCGGTGTGGGGGTCGACCACCACCTCGGACCGGGCATGGGTTGCGGCGATCGTGTCGATGGTGCCGTCGTCGTCGAGCCGGGCCCCGACGAAGTCGGCGTCGAGCACCGCACGCCACTCGTCCGGCACCTCGACCGAGCCGGTGGCCCGCAGCTGGCCGAGCAGCTCGGCGACGGCCCGACCGTCCCGTCCCGATGCCTCCCAGAGGGCCCGCTCGAAGTTCGACGAGATCTGGATGTCCATGCTCGGGCTGAGCGACGGCTCGACCTCACGGGTGGTCAATCGGCCGGTCTCGAAGTAGCGGGTCAGGACGTCGTTGCGGTTGGAGGCGACGACCAGTTTGTCGACCGCCAGGCCCATCCGTTTGGCGTACCAGCCGGACAGGACGTTGCCGAAGTTGCCGCTCGGGACCGAGAACGAGACCGGGCCGCCGTCGGGGCGGACCCGCCTGGCCGAGGTGACGTAGTAGACGATCTGGCAGAGCACCCTGGCCCAGTTGATGGAGTTGACGGCGGCGAGGCCAACGTCGGTGCGCAACTCGGCGTCGGCGAAACTGGCCTTCACCAGGTCCTGGCAGTCGTCGAAGGTGCCCCGGATGGCGACGTTGTGGATGTTCGGGGCGGCGACGGTGGTCATCTGCCGGCGCTGGATCTCCGACACCCGCTCGTTCGGATGCAGGATCAGGACCTCGATGCCGGTCTTGCCGGCAAGCGACTCGATCGCGGCGGAGCCGGTGTCGCCCGAGGTGGCACCGACGATCGTGACCCGGCGGCCCCGCCTGGCCAGCTCGGCTTCCAGCATCCGGCCGACCATCTGCAGGGCGACGTCCTTGAATGCCAGCGTCGGCCCCCTGGTCAGGTCGAGCAGGTGGCGGTCGGGCCCGAGGTCGACCACCGGGCAGACGTCTGGGTGGCGGAAGGAGCGGTAGGCCTCGGCGGCCATCGCCCCGAGCTCGCCGGCGTCGAAGGTGCCGGCCGTGTAGGGCTCGAGGATGGCGACGGCGGCATCGACGTAGGGCGTGTCAGCGGTGATCCCGCCAGGGAGGGCAGGGATGTCGATCGGGCAGTAGAGCCCGCCGTCCGGGGCCAGCCCGGCCAGCAGGACGTCACCGAACCCGAGCGGCTCGTCGCCGCCGTCCGACCGGGTGGAGCGGTAGCCGATCAAGGGATCAACCGATCACGCGGAGCAACGAGTGGATGTCGGTGACCTCGTCGAGGTGGCGCAGCTCGGACACGGTGGCCTGGATGTTGCGCTCGCAGGCGACGTGGGTGATGAAGGCGACCTTGGCCGTCTCGCCGCCGGCGTCGTCCGACGGAGCACCGGTCGACGGGTCCGACATCTCCTGTTGCATGGCCAGGATCGACACGTCGTGGCGACCGAACACGCCGGCCACCTTCGACAGCACACCCGGGTGGTCGCCGACGGTGAGCCCGACGTAGTACGCGGTCTCCAGGTCGTCGATTGGACGGATCGTGGCCCGGGGACCGGACGGGACCGGGCGGAACGTGCCCCGACGCAGGTTGGTGGCGGCGTCGATCAGATCGCCGAGCACCGCGCTGGCGGTCGGCATGCCCCCGGCGCCGCGGCCGTAGAACATCAGCTCGCCAGCGGCTCCGCCGTCGACGAACACCGCGTTGAAGCTGCCGCGGACCGATGCGAGGGGGTGGCTGTCGGGCACCATCGCCGGGTAGACCCGGACGCCGATCTCCTGGCCGCCGTCGCCGTCGTGCCGCTCGGCGATGGCCAGCAGCTTGATCGTGTAGTCGAAGCGCCGGGCGAACTCGATGTCGTCTGCGGTGATGTCGGCGATGCCCTCGTGGTACACGTCACCGGCGACCACGTTGGCCCCGAAGGCGATCGAGGCCATGATCGCCGCCTTGGCCCCGGCGTCGTAGCCCTCGACGTCGGCCGTCGGGTCACGCTCGGCGTACCCGAGCCGCTGGGCCTCGGCCAGCACCTCGCCGTAGTCGACCCCCTCCTCGGTCATCCGGGTGAGGATGTAGTTCGTCGTGCCGTTGACGATCCCCATGATGCTGCGGATGTCCTCACCGAGCAGCGACTCGCGCAGCGGGCGGATGATGGGGATGGCACCGGCGGCCGACGACTCGAACAGCAGGTCGACCCCGGCCGCCTCGGCCGCGGCGTAGAGCTCGCCGCCGTGGTTGGCCAGGAGCTCCTTGTTCCCGGTCACCACGGGCTTGCCCTGCTTGAGCGCCTGGAGCACCAGGGTCCTCGCCGGCTCGATGCCACCGATCAGCTCGACGACCACGTCGACCGTCGGGTCGTCGACCAGCGCTGCGGCATCGGTGGTCAACAACTCGGGGTCGACGCTGAGGCCGCGGTCCTTGGTGGTGCTCCGCACGGCGATGCCGGCGACCTCCAGCACGAGCCCGGCGTCGGCGGCAACCGCCGATGCCCGCTCACCCAGGAGCTCGACGAGGGCTCCCCCGACGTTGCCGCAACCGAGCAGGCCGACCCGGACCGGGCCGTCGGTGGTCACACGGTCGCTTCGTTCGTTCACCGTCCCGACTGTATTGCTTCGGACCGGACCCTCGGCGGGCATTCGACCCCGGTCAGGCGCAGCGGTCGCCGTGTGGTCAGACGAGTTCGGCGTGACGGACCCAGATCTTGCGGGCGAAGCGATCGACGTTGGCCAGCACGCCGCGGAAGCGGATCTCGTTGCCCTCGCCGAGGCGGGTGTCCGGCCCGAGCTCGACGACGGCCGTCACCTCGTTCGACACGATGCCGGCGTGACCGGCGTGGCCGATCCGCACCACCACCTTCTGGCCCGGTCCGCCGTCGAAGTCTCGATCGCGCTCGTAGGCGGTCACGGTGGCGACCGAACCGGACCACTCGACCGTCCGGTTCCGATAGGTCGACTCGAAGTGCTCGACGGCCTCCCAGCTCATCCGGTCGGAGTGGAAGACGGCATCGATGACCGCCTGCTGGTCCAGCATCGCCCCGCCCGACACCGGTGGCGGTGGCGGTGGTGGTGCCGGCGGTGGCGGCGGCGGTGGTAGTGGCGGCGGCGGCGGTTCGACCGGGTGCTCGACCAGCGGTGGCGGGTCCGGGGTGGCGGCGACGTCGTACCAGCCGCTCGACGCCGGCTCGTCCGGGTGGCCCGTCCACAGCTCGTCGAAGGCCGCCCGGGCCTGGATGTGCTGGCCGGTCTCGGCCAACGTCTCGGCCTCGATCGTGGCGGTGAAGCGGTTGCCGTGCTCCCGGTTGTAGTCGTTCAGCTCGTCGGCGGCCCGGCGCAGGTGGCCGGCCTGCCGCTGCCCGAGGATGGCGTTGAAGCGGACGTCGCCGAGCACGGCGGCCACGTCGAGCAGGCGGGTCACGGTGTCGACGATCTCCGCTGCGTCGTCGGTCACCCCTCGCTTGGCCACCTGGATCGTGTCGTGTTTGACCTCCGCCTTGTCGAACACCGACAGGAGCTCCTGCACCGCAGCCCGCCTGGCCGGGGTCAGGAACTCCCGGACGGCGGTCTCGTCATCGGCGTCGACGGTCACCCGCTCGTCGAACAATGGATCGCCGACGAGCACGTCTCGACGGCCCGTGACGAAGCTGAACAGACCGCTCATCGGTGCCTGCCTGGTCAGCGTGACCGCCGGGCCGGCCGGCGGGTGCAAAACGGTGTAGCGCGTCCAGCGCTGCTCGTTCTTGCCGCCGCTGCTCTCCACGTCGACCGCGACGGACGCGTCGCCGAACTGCCCGGAGAGGATCGGCCACCCGAGGACCGTGCCGGGGCGGATCGTGAGTCCGAGTCGGTTGCCGGCCTCGGTCCAGGCATCGCTCGTCCGCTGCTTCTGGGCCGCGCCCAACAGCATCGCTCCGATGGCGGCGAAGATGAAGAAGACGAACGGCATGCGGTCAACGTAGCGCTGGCTCCGACCGGTGGCCGGTCGGAGCCGCCGGCGCCCGTGGTGCCGTGTGGTGCCGTCCCGGCTACAGCACGGAGGCCGACGAGGCGATCGCAAGCAGCACGACGAGCGGCGTGAACCAGGCGTCGTCGAGTCGACCGAAGCGGGTGTCGCGCTCGCGCTTGGTGAACCCGGCGTAGCGTCCGTCTCCGATGGCTCGAATCGCCAGCACGGCGACGCCGGCGAGCACGGCGACGGTCACCCACCACGGCTCGTCTGTCGCTGCGGCGACGGCGACCAGTCCGCCGAAGGTCCCGAGCAGCGCGGCGACGGCGAGGGTGGCGAGCGGGCCGGGGGTGAACGTCGGGTCGCCATCCGCAGTGGTCGGTACGGCGCCGTCGAGCATCCACCGACCGCCGAGCGCCCAGGAGACGTGCAGTGCGGCCAGGGCTGTGCACGTCGTCACTGCGGCGGTGGCGCCGACGGCGAGCACCGGCGTGGTCAACACCCCATCGGCGTGGAGGCCCGAGAGCCCGGCGAGCAGGAACGCAGGCCAGGCCGGGTGCCCGGCAAGGCCGATCAGCATGATCACCCCGGACGCCAGCGACGCCACCGAGATGGCGGCCAGGGCACTGCCGTCGACTGCGATGACGGCGAAGGCCAACCAGGCGACCGACGTGAGGTGCCAGGCCACCCGCAGCAGCCGGTTGGCGGCCCACCGGGGGACCTCGGCGATGGTCCACTCGGCGGCCAGTATCGGGCGGACGAAGCCGG
>JBCCVL010000009.1:0-53048 GCA_039195375.1 Actinomycetota bacterium | reverse complement strand
GTACGAATCGGCCGGCGCCACCGTCAACGACGTCACCGCGTGCCCACCGAGATAACGCTCCACGCCGTCGACCGTGGCGAACACGTAGTACTCCGCAGCACCGACGTCGACCCACGACAGCGTCGAACCCGACACCGAGCACTGGTTGGACGGGACACCGGGGCCATCGCAGATCGCGTTCCGGGCCCGCCCGGTCAGCCAGTGCTCGACCCGGTAGGAGTCGGCGTCGCCGACCGCGAGCGAGGTGGCGCGGTGCCCGCCGAGGTAGCGCTCGACGCCGTCGGTTGTGGCGAACACGTAGTACTCGGCAGCGCCGGCGTCGGTCCAGGTCAGCGTGCCGCCGGCGGCGCTGCAGCTGAAGCTCTGGTCGACGGGCTCGTATGGCGGGGGCAGGGGCAGGCGGGGCGGTGGCGACGGCGGGCTGCCGGCCGAACCGGCGGTTCCGTTCACCCCGGCGTGGGCGCTCGGCACCCGGGTCCCGACCGGCAGCTCCGAGGTGTTGCCCCCGGCGTCGATGGTGAGCGCCGACAGCGTCCGACCGACGGCGATCCGGGGATCGCCGAGCGAGAAGGTGCCGTCGGCCGCGGCGGTGACGGTGGCGATCCAGGCCAGGCCGACGCCGGCGGCCGTCCCGCTGGTGTCGATCGTGCCGTCGCGGCGCAACGGACCCGACACGTAGACCTCGACCTCACACCCGGCGCAGGCGGTGCCGAAGACCTTGCCCGGGCCGACACCGGTCAGCTCGGGCGAGTTCAGCAGGTCGTGACGGCCCTCGTCACGGTCACCGGGATCGTTCGGGTTGACGCCGTTCGGTGCGAGGTCGACGTACGGGTCGGCCCGGGTGCCGGGGTTGTGGAACTGGCTCTGGCGGACGGCGTTGCCCCTGGTGTAGGTGTCGACGAAGAACGCGGCCCGGTTGGCCAGGTAGTCGACGACCTGCACGTGCTGGTTCTGGTTGGCGAACACGTTGCCGAACCAGAGCTGGTCGAGCCCGTTGAGGTTGGTGCCGATCGTGTTGGGGATCGCACCGCCGGCCAGACCGACGCCGATCCGGTTGTTCACGAACGTGTTGCGCCTCGTGTAGTTGTGCTTGTGGTAGACGCCGTGGCCGTTGCCACCGATCACGTTGTCGGCGATGTAGTTGTTGAACGGATCGTCCTTGAGTGCGATGCCGTAGGTGTTGCCGGAGAAGGCGGTCACCGAGTCGCCGTCCGGCATCGTGCCGATGAGGTTGCCGATCACCAGGTTGCTCTGGGCGGCGTGGCTGAGTTCGATGCCGGCTCGGGTGATGTGGCCGCCGACGAGGTTCGCCTCCGACGGGTCGTCACCGCCGATCAGGTTCCCCCAGGTCCACCACTGGAGGTCGATGCCGTGGACCTGGCGGAGCTTGGCCGTCAGCGACGGGTTGAGGCCGACGACGTTGTTCTGGATCCGGTGCTCCGACGTCTCCCCGTGGTTGATGCGGACCGCGTAGCCGCCGTTTCCGGAGATGACGTTCCGGTCGGCGGGGCCGGGGGCTCCGATCACGTTGCGGTCGGGACCGAGCTCGATCAGCACCCCGACGCCGGTGTTGCCACCGGTCACGCCGACCGGGTTCTCGTAGGTGCCGGCGGCGTCGGTGCCGATGAAGTTGCCGACGATGCGGTTGCCGTCGGCCTCCTCACCGTCGATCTGGACGACGATGTTGGCCCGGTAGATGGCGAGACCCCGGATCTCGTTGGCGGCCGAGCGGATGCGGAACAGATGACCGCCGGCGGGACCGGCGATCTGGATGCGGATGGCGGCGTTGGAGCCCGCCGCTGCGGTGTTCGGCGTGGCGCCTGGTTGGGTGTACCCGTCGATGGTCAGCGCCCCGGTGGCGTCGTCGATCGTCGGCAGCGGGGTGGCGGCATCGATCGTCTTCACGCCGGAGCCCGGGATGGCAAAAAAGATGCGGTCGGGTCCCGGTCTGGCGTTGGCCTCGGCGATGGCGGCCCGCAGCGTGCAGGTGCCGGCCGAGGTGCGGCAGGTGCCGTCGGTCGGGTCGCCGTCGGCCTGATCGCCGGCGCTGTCGACGACGATCGCCGACGACTGGGCCGCCGCCGGCTCCGGCTCGGCGGCGACGCCGATGAGGGTCGCGGCGAGCAGCGCTACGACGACGGCGGTGCTCGACCGCCGCAACCACCTCCGTGAACCCGCTCCGCCCACGCCAGACCTCTCTCTCCGCCGACTCGGTCCGCCAACTCGCTCCGCCGGCCGTCGCCGGCGGGACCGCTACCCGGTCCCACCGTACAAACGCCGGTCGGATCGTCCCGGGGAGGGAGAAGATCTGCCCAGTCACGCACCCCGCCGACCCGGGGTCGCGCCACGCCGCCGGTCGCCCCGGACCGACGCCAGCGCGAACCGGTCGGGGGCGACGGGCCGTACCACGGTGCGAGGAACCCGGAGGAGGGACCATGTCATTCGCCACCCGCCAGACGTTGCCAGCGGCGCTGCTCGCGCTGATCCTGCTCGGCGCGGCCTGCGGCACCGGTTCGACCGAGCCGGACACGTTCATCGGCAGCGCCGACGAGGGCGACCGATCCGGCGTCGGTGCCGCCGATGACCGCAGCACCGGCGCCGACGACGGGTCCTCCGCCCCGGCCGGCCCGATCACCTCGGTCGACGGGGTCGAGCCGGCCGTCGCCTACATCCAGGCCACCGGCGCCCTCGTCGACCCGGTCGAGGGCGAGCTGACCGGCAACTGGACCGGCACCGGCTTCTTCGTCGCCCTCGACGGAGCCGACACGGCGCCGGGCGCGAGCGGCATCCTCGTCACCAACAACCACGTCGCCACCGGCGCTGCGTTCCTCGAGGTCTACGTCAACGGTGAGACCGAGCCCCGCACCGCCACCATCCTCGGCCAGGACGAGTGCTCCGACCTGGCGGTGCTCCGGGTCGACGGCGACGGCTTCCACACCATCGACTTCCACACGGACCCATTCGACGTTGGCGTCCGGGTCTACGCCGCCGGCTTCCCCCTCGGCGACCCGGAGTACACCCTGACGACCGGCATCATCGCGAAGCGCGACGCCGACGGGGCCACCAACTGGACCAGCGTCGAGGAGGTCGTACAGCACGACGCCCGCATCAATCCAGGCAATTCGGGCGGGCCGCTGGTGACCGAGGGCGGTCGGGTCATCGGCATCAACTACGCCGTCAACGCCCAGACCGACCAGAACTTTGCCATCACCGCCGTCGACGCCATCCCGATCATCGAGCACCTGGCCACGGGGCAGGATCGCGAGTCGCTCGGCATCAACGGTCAGGCCATCCTGCTCGACGACGGCACCAACGGCGTCTTCGTCCAGTCGGTCGAGACCGGCGGACCGGCCGACCGGCTCGGCATCGAGCCGGGCGACTTCATCACCAGCATCGAGGACGTGCCCGCCGCACCGGACGGCACGATGGCCGGCTACTGCAAGATCCTGCGAAGCAAGGGCGACGACCAGCCACTCAAGATCGAGGTGTTCCGGCCCGGCACCGGCCAGGTCCTCCGCGGCACCGTCAACGCCGACGACGAGCTGGAGTCGGTCGGCACCGTGGCCGCATCGTCCGGCGACGTGACGTCGACCGACGGCTCGACGGTGGTCGAGGTCAGCGGCGTGACCCTCCGCATCCCGGCCACGATGATCGGCTGGGAGCTGCGCACGGTCGTCGTCGGCGACCGGGAGCTGCTGGTGAGCGTGGCCGACACCGACGAGAAGCGGTCGACGGGCCTCGGGCGGATCCCGTCGGCCTTCGACCTCGACGGTGTGCTGTTCACCTACCCGAGCGCCCGCGACACCAACTTCTGGACCTTCCAGGCCGAGTTCCCGATCGACTTCGCCTTCTTCGACGACGCCGGGCGGATGGTGACCGCCTACCGGTCGGCGCCGCCCTGTGCGGCTGAGCCCTGCCGCTTCTACCCGGCGACGGGGACCCGCTATGCGATCTCGACGCCTGGCGGGGGGCTCGACTCGCTGACCGACGGGGCGTTCCTCCAGCTCTGAGCCGACCCCTCCCCCTCCCCCTCCCACGGTGGCCGCCGCTCAACGGCGAGCGGCGGCGCCGGGATGGCGAGGCGGGAGGCGAGGCCGGCCGAAGAGCTTCTGGCGCAGCGGTCCTGGCCGGTAGTCGGTCTGGACGAGGCCCCGCTCCCGGAGGATCGGCACCACGCCGTCGATGACGTCGGCGAACGTCCCCGGCGTGGTCGTGTAGGCGAGGTTGAACCCGTCGATGCCGGCCAGGAAGAAGCGCTCCATGACGTCGGCGACCTGCTCGGCCGAGCCGACCGTGAAGTTGCCGGTTGCGTTGGAGCGGACGAGGTCGCCGACCGTGCGGGTCCCCGGTGGGGCCGAGTCGACCAGCCGCTTGACGAGCCCCTGGACGCCCTCGGCCCGGAGATCGTCGATGGGCCGATCGGGTTCGAGGGAGCTGAGGTCGACCCCGACGGCGCCGGACAGATGGGCGAGCCCGGCCTCGACCGACACCTGCTCCCCCAACTCATCGGCCTTGATCATGGCCTCCGCTTCGGTCCCGCCGACGACCGGGGTCAGGGCCTGAAAGAACCGGATGTCGTTCGGTCGGCGACCGTGACGGGCGGCCCGGGTCCGCACGTCGTCGACGAGCGGGCCGACGCCGTCGAGCGAGGAGATCACGAAGGCGCACTCGGCGTGACGGGCACAGAACTCCCGGCCCCGATCGGAGGTGCCGGCCTGGAACAGCAACGGTGTCCGCTGGGGCGACGGCTCGCAGAGGTGGGGGCCGGCGACGGCGTAGTGCTCGCCGCGATGGTCGATCCGGTGCACCTTGGCCGGGTCGGCGTAGACGCCGGTCGAGCGGTCGACGAGCACCGCGTCGTCCTCCCAGCTCCCCTCCCAGAGCTGGTAGCAGACGTCGAGGTACTCATCGGCCCGGTCGTAGCGATCGTCGTGGGCCGGGAGGGTATCGAAGCCGAGGTTGGCCGCACCGTTCGGCAGGTAGGAGGCGACGACGTTCCACGCCACCCGACCGGCGGTCAGGTGGTCGAGCGTCGAGAGCTGGCGGGCGAACGTGAACGGGTGGGCCTGGTACACGGAGCTGGTGAAGGCCAGCCCGAGGTGTTCGGTGACCGCGGCCAGCGCCGGGACCAGCAGCATCGGATCGTTGGCCGGGACCTGCATGGCGTGACGGATCGCCGTCTCCGGCCCGCCCCGGTAGACGTCGTAGACGCCGGTCACGTCGGCCAGGAAGAGGGCGTCGAACCGCCCCCGTTCGAGCAGCCGGGCCAGGTCGAGCCACGGGTCGAGCGAGGTGTACTCGCGCTGGCGGGTGTCGTCGCGACCCCACAGGCCCTGCTGGAGGTGGGAGACGCAGTTCATCGAGAACGCATTGAGCAGCATGCGCCGAGGGGGTTCGACGTCTGGCGGGGCCATGGGCGACACGGTAGGTCGGGCGACCGGGTCCGTCCCAGCTCGGTCGGTTGACCGCCGCCGACGCCCGTGAGAAGATCATTCCGAGCTTGTGAACAGTTGCACAAGCTCGGTACCACTCCGCACCCGAACGACGAGGGGGTCGTGTCGATGCGCCGGGAGCAGGTCCTCATCCCACTGGTCCGTCAGATCGTGAAGCGGCCGCGACTGGCCGACGCCTTCTTCCGGCTCGACCGTTGGGGCAGCCCGTTCACCGACGAGGCGGTCGACGACCCGATGGCGCTCGCTCCCGCCATGCGGGCCAGCGGCCCGGTCCACTGGCACCCGCTGTACCAGCAGTGGTTCGTCTCGGGCTACGACGAGGCCAGGGAGGTCCTCGCCTCGCCCCATGTCGGCACCGCAAACCAGATGGAGGTGCTGCTCGACGTCCGGCCCTACACGTCGCTCTCGGCGGACTCGCGATCGATGCTGCGCCACCTGATGCTGCTGACCGACCCACCGAAGCACTCCCGGTTGCGTGGCCTGGTCAATCGGGCGTTCACCCCCCGACAGGTCAGCCGTCTCGAACCGATGATGACGTCGATGGTCGACGAGCTGCTCGCCGGCCTGCTCGCAGGCCCGGATGGCGACGACGCCGACCCGGACGAGATCGAGCTGATGGGCGGGTTCGCCGTGCCCTTCCCGGCGATGGTGATCAGCGAGCTGTTCGGCCTCGACCGTACCAACTGGCGGTGGCTCCGGGAGGTCTCCGCCACCTTCGCCAAGCTGATCGACCCGGTTCGGGGCTTCGACCCTGACGAGGTCGACGCCGCGGTCGACGAGTTCCGCAGCCGCGTCCTGACCCTCGCCGCCGAGCGGCGAGCGGTCCCGGCCGACGACCTGCTCACCGGACTGGCACTGGCCGAGGCCGACGACGGCGATCGGCTCTCCGAGGACGAGCTGGTCTCGGTCGCCGGGTTGATCCTGTTCGCCGGCCACGAGACGACGTCGAGCATGATCGGCCTGTCGGTACTGCTGTTGCGTGAGCGTCCCGACCAGCTCGACCTGCTCCGTCGACGGCCGGAGCTCTGGCCCAACGCGATCGAGGAGCTGCTGCGGTTCGACCCGACCCTGCGTTCGGACCCGCGAACGGTCAACGAGGACTTCGAGCTGGCCGGCCACCACCTGAAGCGCGGTCAGAACATCATCGTCCTGACCCAGCTGGCCAACCGCGACCTGCGCCGGTTGCCCGACGCCGACGAGCTCCTGGTCGACCGGGACGACCCGGCTCCGCTGTCGTTCGGGCACGGCATCCACTTCTGCCTCGGCGCCAACCTGGCCAGGGGTGAGCTGCTGGCGGCGTTGCCGCCGCTGCTCGACGCGCTCGACGGCTACGAGGTCGACCGGTCGGCGGTCGAATGGCGCGAGTCGATCTCGCTGCGGGGCCCGGTCAGCTTCCCGCTCCTGGCTCGAAACCGACCCGGATGAGCTCGACCATCGAGCCGGTGAGATGCTCGATGTCGTCCTCGACCAGGGCCCCGAGGGGGCCGTCGAGATAGAGCTGGGCCAGGCCGTGCACGGCCGACCAGGCGAGCACGGCCAGGTCCATCGCCGGACGCCCGGGGGCCCAGCCGGCATCCTGGGCCGACTCGATCATCTGCCGCAGCCCGTCGAGGGCGAGCTCACTCGACCGGTCGAGGTCGGGGTCGTCCCGATCGAGCAGCTCGTTGCGCCACATGACCCGGAAGTAGCCGGGGTGTTCGATGGCAAACCCGACGTATCGGGCGCCGCCGGCGGTCAGGGCCTGCAGGGGTGACGGGGCGGCCGCGGCGGCGACGATCATGTCGTGACCGAGCCGCTGGAACCCCTCGATGGCGATGGCGGTGAGCAGTCCGGTCTTGTCGCCGAAGTGGTTCTTCGGCGCGGCGTGGGACACGCCGACCTCCCTGGCGACGGCCCGCAGCGACAGGTTGGCCGGATCGTCCACCGCGACGGAGGCGAGCGCCGCGTCGAGCAGGGCCCGGCGGAGATCGCCGTCGAAGGGGGCCCGGGTCGAGCGCTCGCTGGTCGCCATTCAGAGCGACTTTGCCATCGCCGTGACCACCAGTCCACTGCCGGCGACCCGACCCTGGCCGACCATCCCGAAGCCGAGATGCCGATACAGCTCGACGCTCGACTGGTGGCCCCACCACCGATCCGCCCTCCCGCTCACCGGCCGGCCACCATGGAGCGATGCTGTTCGAGCACTGGGGAGCAACTGCGGCCGAGCGGGGCGAGGCCCTTCCTGGCGACGAGCTGATCGTCGACCCTCCCGTCTCGGCCACCCGGTCGATCTCCCTCGCGACCGGCCAGGACGAGGTGTTCGGCTGGCTGGCCCAGATGGGGTTCGGCAAGGCCGGCTGGTACAGCTACGACCTCCTCGACAACCTCGGCCGCCGGTCGGCCACCCGGCTGGAGCCGACCTGGCAGGTCGGGCGGGCCGGCGAGCTCGTGCCGGGCGGGCCGATCTCCTTCACCGTCACCCATCTCGAGCGCCCCGACCACCTGGTGCTCGCCGTCCTCGACCGGGCCGTGCCGGGCCACCGGATCGATTTCACGCTGGCCTACCGCCTCCGGCCCATCGACCCCGCCGGTGCCGGCGCCGAGACCAAGACCGACGCCGACGGTGTCGGCGCATCGGGTACCCGCCTGGTCAGCCGGGCCAGGATCCGGGTCACCGGACCGCTGGGACGCCCGGCCACGGCCATGCTCGGCGCGGGCGACGGGATCATGGTCCGGCGCCAGCTGCTCGGTCTGGCCGAGCGCTGCGGACGGCCGTCGACCTCACCCGTCGACGTGAACCACGCCGGCCCACCGACCTAGCATCGACCCATGAGCCCCGGGACCCCCGTCGCCGCAGGCGATGCCGGCGACGCCTCCAGCGCCGACGAGTTGGTCGACGAGTTGATCGACGAGGCCGTCGACGCGTTGCACGAGCGCGGCTGGGTCGTCCTGACCGGGCTGGTCGACGACGGCCAGCTCGACGCCGCCGAGACCGCCATCCGCGAGCTGCTGACCGACACCCCAACCGGCCGGGACCGGTTCGAGGGCTTCGCCACCAGGCGGATCTACGCCCTGGCCGGCAAGACCCGCACCATCGATCCGATGCTGGCCCATCCGGTGCTCACCGGCGTCGGCCAGCGGGTACTCGGCGACGGCTTCCGGGCCTCGTCGGTCACGACGATCGCCATCGGGCCGGGCGAGCAGGCCCAGTCGCTCCACTACGACGCCCAGGTCTATCCGCTGCCCCGTCCCGAGCCCCAGGTCGCCATCAACTCGATGTGGGCGCTGACCCCGTTCACCGAGGCCAACGGCGCCACCCGGATCGTGCCGGACAGCCACACCTGGCGGGGCGACCGCCACCCGGGGTCGGCGACCGGCGACGATGCGGTCGCCACCATCGCCGCCGAGATGGACCGGGGCAGCGTGCTGATCTACCTCGGCAGCCTCTGGCACGGCGGTGGGGCCAACACGACCGACGAGGTCAGGATCGGGCTCAACATCGAGTACGCCGCCGGCTGGGTTCGCCAGCAGGAGAACCAGTACCTGGTCGTGCCACCGGATCGGACCGCAGACGTGCCCGACCGGGTACTCGAGGTGCTCGGGTACACGACGGCGCCACCGTTCCTCGGCTACGTCGACGGTCGCGACCCGATCCGCCAGCTCCACCGCCAGGGCTACCGGGGCTGACAGCGCTCGGGCTCATCCACTCGTCGAGCCATCGGGAGCCGACCCGCTCCGTCGGCTCACCCTGGTGGAGGTTCCGGGCGGGTCAGTGGCCAGGCCGTCGACGACGGCCCCTCG
This sequence comes from Actinomycetota bacterium, assembly GCA_039195375.1. Lineage (GTDB taxonomy): Bacteria > Actinomycetota > Acidimicrobiia > Acidimicrobiales > SZUA-35 > JAHELU01. The sequence goes on along the minus strand of JBCCVL010000009.1, from coordinate 43,815 downwards.
GTCCGCAGGTGTTCGAGGCGGCGGTAGGCCTCATCGACCCCGGGGATCGCGCCGGCCGGGATCCACCAGCAGGCGGCGATCGGCACGACCGGCCGTTCGAACCACTCGGTCCGACGACGCAGGAAGTCGACGTGCTCGGTCCGGTACATGAAGTCCTTGAGCGACTCGACGCTCTCCCAGATCGAGTAGTTCACGATGTCGAGGGGATCGTCGAGACCTTCGACCTCGACATAACTCGACGAGGTCCCGTCGTCGCCGACGAGCCGCCAGACGAAGCCAGGACTCGACTCGGCCAGCCCGTTGATCCGGTCGAGGGCGTCGACGAACTCGGCGGTCTCCGGGGCCTCGAGCGGATGACGCAGCCGCCCGACGTTGATCTGGGCCAGGTGGTGATCGCTCACGGCGCCAGGCTAACGGGGCACCGGCAGCGGTCTCGCCGATGCCCAACTAGGGTCTGGCCATGAGCGAGGCAAGCACCGACCCGCTGGCCGGTTTCGAGCACACCACCGCCACCTACGACGGCGAGACCCGACCGGTGTTCCGAGCCGGCGACGGGCCCGGGATCGTGGTCATGAGCGAGATCCCCGGCATCACCCCGTCCGTGGCCGGCTTCGCCCGCCGCCTGGTCGACGCCGGCTACACGGTGGCCATGCCGTCGCTGTTCGGCACGCCGGGCAAGGAGCGCAGCACCGGCTACCTCCTGTCGAGCCTCACCAGGGCCTGCATCTCGAAGGAGTTCACGGCCATGGCCGTCGGTGAGACCTCGCCGATCGTCTCCTGGCTGCGACAACTGGCGGCCGACCTGCACGCCGAGTGCGGCGGACCCGGTGTCGGCGCCATCGGGATGTGCCTGACCGGCGGCTTCGCCCTGCCGATGATGGTCGAGCCGGCGGTGGTGGCGCCGGTGCTCAGCCAGCCGAGCCTGCCGTTGCCGTTCGGTCGTCGACGCCAGGGTGACCTCGGGGTCAGCCCGGACGAGCTGGCGACGATCCGGGCCCGGGTGGCCGACGAGCCGTGCCCGGTCCTGGCCATGCGGTTCACCAACGACGGGTTCGTCCGCAAGAGCCGGTTCGACCGACTCGAGGCGGAGTTGGGCGCCGGCCTGGTCCGGGTCGAGATCGACTCCTCGCCCGGGAACCCGCACGGCATCGGTCGGGCTGCCCACTCGGTGGTGACCGAGGACCTCGTCGACGAGGAGGGCCACCCGACCAGGGCCGCGCTCGACCAGGTGCTGGCGTTCTTCGCCGAGCGGCTGGCACCGGCGTCGTAGCGGCCGGCCGGTGGCTGTATCGGATCGCGCCAGATCGGTGCCCCCGCGATGACCTTCCCCCCCGTCGACACCGAGCGCCTGACGGTCCGCACCGTCGAGATCGGTGATGTCGAGTCGCTGCACCAGCGCCGGAACCATCCCGACGCCGCCCGCTACCAGGATTGGGAGTTCCCGTTCCCGCTCGATGCGGCCAGACGACTGATCGCGGAGGTCGCCGCAACGGGCGCGCCGGCCGATCGCGAGTGGTGGATGGGGACGATCGTCGAGGCGGCGAGCGGGACCGACGTCGGCGACGTTGCGGTCCGACTCGACTCGGCCGGCCGGGCGGCGACGATCGGCTATTCGCTGCACCCGGACCACTGGGGTCGGGGGTTCGCCACCGAGGCGGTCGGTGGCCTCGTCGACCGCCTGATCGACGACGGGGTCCGCCGCTTCGTCGCCACCATCCACCCGGACAACCTGGCTTCGATGCGGGTGGTCGAGCGGTTGGGGTTCGCCTATGAGGGTCGGACGGTGGCCTCGTGGTTCGAGGGGGACGGGCCGGACGCCCCCACCACCGACGACCTGCTGTTCGGCCTGACCGCGACCATGCGGGCCGAGTGGCTGGCCCGCCCGACCGGCCGCCCGGCCCTGGTCGAGCTGATCGAGATCGACGACACCAACCAACGGGCCGTCGCCCGGCTGAGGACCCACTACTCCCAGGAGCACCTCGTGGCCACGGTGGCCGACAGCTACGGCGATGCGCTGTTCCCCGAGCTGTACGACGGCGCCAGGGTCAAACCGTGGATGCGGGCCATCGCCATCGCCGACGAGCCGGAGGGCGGCGACGACAACAACGCCCACGAGCCGGAGGGCGGAGGCGACAACAACAACGCCCACGAGCCGGAGGGCGACGGCGACGACAACAACGCCGACGAGCCGGAGGGCGGAGGCGACAACAACAACGCCGACCAGCCGGAGGGCGGCGGTTTGACGCTGGCCGGGTTCGTGATGCTGGCCGTGCCGACCAGGCCGGACGACGAGCCCTACCTCTGGCGGCTGCTGATCGATCGCCGGTACCAGCGGCGGGGCATCGCCTCGGCGGTGCTCGACCGGATCGAGGGTGACCTGCGGGCCGAGGGTCATCCGGCGATCTGGGTCCACTGGGAGCCGGGGGCCGGGTCGCCCGAGCCCTTCTACCTCGCCAGGGGCTACGAGCCGACCGGAGCCATGGAGGGCACCGAGATCGAGGGCCGGAAGCCGTTGACCCCACCGGAGGACGCCGCCCCGGGATGACCCGGCCTCATCGGGTGCCTTACAGTGTTGTGCACACCGCACCGGAGCCCCGTCGACGGGGCTCACCAGCCAGCGCCAGGGGAGGCAGCGATGGCGGAACTGATCGACGGCGAGATCGACGACGAAAGGCGGCGCCTGGCCGACGAGGCACTGTTCGAGGTCTTCGCCTCGGCCCGTGGGCTCGCCGACCCGAACCCGTCCTACCGAACGTTGCGAGAGGAGATGCCGGTCCACCTGTCCGGGTTCGGCGGGGTGGTGCTGAGCCGCTACGACGACTGCCGGTCGCTGCTGCGCGACAACCGCTTCGGCAACGGCGACAACTCCCCGAGCCAGGCCTTCGGGTCGGGTGACTCCGAGGCCCTGGCCTACCGGCGGGAGATGGAGGAGCGCCGCCGGGGCACCCGTCCCGAGTCGATGCTGTTCCTCGACCCGCCGGACCACACCCGCCAGCGGAGCCTCGTCAGCCGGGCCTTCACCCCCCGCCGGGTCGAGGGTCTGCGGGAGCGGGTGGCGGAGCTGGCCGAGGAGCGCCTCGATCACCTGGCCGAGGCCGGTACCGGTGATCTGATGACCCTCCTGGCCGAGCCGCTACCGGTATCGGTGATCTCCGAGATGCTCGGGGTGCCCCAGAGCGACTGGCCCGAGATCCGCTCACTCGTCACCGACGTGGTCGTGACGCTGGAACCGTCGGCCGACCTCGACGAGCTCAAGAAGGCCGAGGTGGCCAGCCAGGCCCTCTGGCACTACTTCACCGAGCTGGTGGCCGAGCGCCGGGCCGAGCCCCAGGACGACCTCCTGTCGGCCCTCATCGCCGCCCGCGACGAGCACGACAAGCTCTCCGAGGGTGAGATCCTGGCCGTGGCCAACCTGCTGTTCGGCGCCGGCGCGGAGACGACCACCAACCTGATCGGCAACGGCATCAACGCCCTGTTCAACCACCCCGAGCAGCTCGAACGGCTGTGGGCCGACCCGGAGCTGGTGCCCTCGGCGGTCGACGAGATCCTCCGCTACGACAGCCCGGTCCAGATCGACGGGCGCTCGTGCCTCGAGCCGGCCGAGGCCTACGGGGTCCGGTTCGAGCCGGGTGACCGGGTGTTGACGCTGCTCGGCGCCGCCAACCGCGACCCCGACCACTTCGACGACCCGGAGACGTTCGACATCACGAGGGGGTGTGAGGGGCGGGCCGAGCCGGTCATGAGCTTCGGCTCGGGCATCCACTACTGCCTTGGTGCCAACCTGGCCCGCGTCGAGGGTCAGGAGGTGTTCGCCGGGTTGATCCGACGCTTCACCTCGATCGAGCCGGCCGGCGATCGGCCCTACCGGCAGCGCCTGGTCCTCCGTGGTCTCGACACCTGCCCGGTCACGGTCACCCCTCGCTGATCCCGGTCGATCCTCGCTGAACCCCCGCACCGCACGCGACACAATCGGACAGAACGTAAAAGTTTTGTTGGCCTGCCCTGCTGGTTCGTATTACTGTGAGACTCAAACAAGGCAAGGGAACTAGTTACTGTAACTAGGCCCGCTGGATCAGGAGGAGAGCGGCATGGGGGAACGTCGCTACGGCAGGATCGAGGACCACCTCGACACCATCTTCGAGACGGCAAGGGCAACCGCTCGCAGCAAGGGTGCGAACCGCTACGAGGCCGACGAGGTCGCCCAGCTGACGGCGTACAAGCTGTGGCGCCGATGGGACAACGACCACAAGCTGGCCGCGCTGCGCGAGATCGGCGGCGCCCGCTGGCGCGGCTACATCCGCGAGACGGCCCGCAACACCCACATCGACCTGATCCGTGAGCACCAGCGCCGGATCGCCCGCCAGCACCGGGCCCACGAGCGTCGCACCGGGCAGCCGGCGGCAGACGAACGCACGGGCACGTCGCTCGTCCGGGTCGACAACGTCGAAGCCTGGCTGGCCCGGGCCTCGATCGCCGAGTTGATCATGGAGCTGCCGACCCAGCAGCGGAAGGTCGCCGCCCGGATGTTCATCCTCGAGATGTCGGCCCGCGAGGTCGGCGAGGAGCTCGGGCTCGAAGCCCAGACCGTCCGCAAGCACGCCCGAGCGGCCCGCGAGGCGCTGCAGGCCCGGCTGGCGGAGTTCGAGGCGTCCGGCCCGAACACCGATCCCGACTGACCCTGACCGGGGTCGGATCGTCGATCGAATCGATCGGCGCCGGTGGCGCACGTTCCCCCTGGGCGTCACCGGCGGTCGATCGCGTCGGCGTGTCGCCTGCGCCATCGCCGTCGGTCTGGTCAGCCCTGGTCGTCGGAGCGACCGGGCGGGCCGACGAGCTGCTCGACGAGGGCGTCGGCGTCGAGTGGCGGCAGCGGCTCCATGCGGGCGTCGTCGTCGTCGAGGTCGATGGCATCGAGTTGGCGGAGAGCCTCCCGCTTCAGACGACGGTCGACGGATCGCACGACGGGATCGACGTCGTTGGGATCGAATCGGAACACGTGCTCATCCCTCCCTGCGACCCGGGGCTCCGGGCCTGGTCGGTCATCGTTGATCGTGCAGGATGCAATCGGCAGAGTGTTCGAGACGACCGGGCCCCCACCCCACCGGTGGGAGGACGGTCGTCCCCTCTTCCTTCAAGAGGGACGGCGCCGGAACACGAACGCGCTCCCCCGATGTGACGGAACCTTCCGCCTTCTTCGGGCGCACCGGAAGAACCCCGAGGTCGTCTCTCGGGGTTCTCGGGGTTCGGCGTTCAGGGTGATCAGGGTCGGATCAGGGGCCTTCCCGATACCGACGTCACCGCTTCCCGTTCACGATGAGGACATGGAACAGACAACCCCGATCACCACCCGCCGGCTCGAGCGCGGCGACGGCCCCCTCGCCGGGGTGGCCGCCGGGCTCGCCGACTACTTCACCATCGACCCGGTCCTCGTCCGGCTCGGCCTCGTTGCCACCACGCTGCTCGGCGGCCCCGCGGTGCCGATCGCCTACGTGGCTGCGTGGATCATCGTCCCGAAGCCCGAGGCGGCCGGGGCCCGGCCCCCGGCTCCGGTCGCACCGGCGGCCCCGTGGGCCACCGCTCCGCCCCCGTCGGCCGCGCCACACGACACGGGCGTCGACGCCGCGCCGGTCCCAGATGCTGCGCCCGCAGCCGATTCGGTGCCCGTCGACACCGACGTCGACACTGCGCCGGCGGACGACGACTCCGGCGACGAACGCGCCGACGAGTCAACCGACGACCGCCCCGACGACTCGGCCGACGACTCGGCGGACAACCGGGCCGACGACCGGGCCGACGACGATGTGATTGGAGCCGGGCGATGAGCCGCCGATCGTCCACCGGCCGGCCGATGGCCGTCGCCGGCCTCCTCGCCGGCGCCGCCCTCGTCGGCACCGCCTGTCAGGTCGACATCAACACCGGCGGTCAATCGGTCACCCGGACCTTCGACATCGCCGACTTCGAGCACCTCGAGATCGACAGCTCGTTTGATGTCGACGTCGAGGTCGGCGAGGCCGCCTCCCTGACGATCGAGATCGGCGAGGAGATCGTCGACCGGCTCCAGGTCGATCAGGACGGCGACCGGCTCACCATCGGCTTCGACGGCGGCCTGCTGTCGACGTCGAGCGACATGAACATCACGGTGACCACTCCGAGTCTCGCCTCGGTCGACTTCGACGGGGCGGTCAGTGCCGACATCGAGGGCCTCGACGAGGCCCGACTCGAGGTGGACCTGAACGGGGCGTCCCAGGTCGACGGTCGAGGTTCCGTCGGCGTCCTGGTCATCGACGCCGACGGGGCCTCCTCGATCGACTTCTCGGGGGTAGAGATCGATCGGGTCGAGATCGAGGCCGACGGGGCCTCGTCGATCGACGTGACCGAGGCGGGCGAGGTCAGCGGCCGGGCGGCCGGCGCCTCGTCGATCGAGGTGTCCGAGGAGACCACGGTCGACGTCCGGACCTCCGGGGCGGCGTCGGTCAGCGACTAGCACAACCGCGACGCCGGCCGACTCGACACCACCGATCTCCTCCCGGGCCGACCCCTCCACGGCCCTGGAGGTTCGGCGGGGCCGGGCGGTCGAGCGACCCGTCGGTAGGGTGGGCCGATGTCGACCAGCACCAGGCGGCTGTCCGAGCTGCGGGCCTCCGATCTCGACCGGCACCTCACCGATCGCTCGATCCTCGTCCTGCCGATCGGGGCCATCGAGCAGCACGGACCCCACCTCCCGTTCAACACCGACCTGGAGATCGCCACCCGCTGTGCCGAGGCGGTCGTCGACCGGGTCGGCGACGAGCTCGACCTGTGGTTGCTGGAACCCCTGGCCTACACCAAGTCGAACGAGCACGCCGGCACGCCGGGCACGGTGTGGCTCGGGCCCGAGACGCTGCTCCGGGTGCTCGACGACATCGGCCGATCGCTGGCCGCGACCCCGGCCCGCAAGCTGGCACTGCTGAACGGCCACGGCGGCAACTCGTCGCTGCTCAACGTGGCCTGCCGCGAGCTCCGGCTCCACCACGGGCTGGAGACGTTCCTGCTCCACCCGAGCCTGCCCCCCGACCAGGGCGGTGCCAGCGACGATCCGGCCGACGCCGAGCTGGCGTCGGAGCTCGGGATGGGCATCCATGCCGGGCGGGCCGAGACGTCGATCATGTTGCACCTGCGGCCCGACCTGGTCCACATGGACCTGGCCGAGCGCAACGTCCCCGAGCACCTGGCCGCCAACGACGAGGTCCGTTTCGGCGGGGGCGTCACGTTCGGCTGGTTGGCCGCCGACTTCGGACCGACCGGCGTCATCGGCGACCCGACGGGAGCAGACGCCGCCACCGGGGCCGAGTTGTTCGAGGGATCGGTCACCCAGTTGTCGGCGGCGATGGCGGAGATCCGGGACTTCCGTTTCCGTTCCTGACCCTCCGGGACGGGTTGGCCGCGTCCGTCGCCTCGACGGCCCGCCGGCGGAACCGGGCGGCCGCCACGAACAGGGCCGGCAGGGTGAGCAGGCCGAGGACCAGATAGGCCAGTAGCGCCGGGTCCGAGCGCAACTCGGGCACGAGGACCACCGTCGTCGCCACCTCGACCGCGGCCAACAGCGCAACGAATCGGACGAGGTGGTGCTCCCGAACGAGCGACGCGGCCAGCGAACCGAGCGGCGCCCCCCAGACGACGACGGGCACCGCGGCCAACCACAACCCGAGCAGATCGCCTGACCCGACGGCCAGGTCGACCGGCTGGCCGGCGACGGCGACGACCCGGTCATCGACCAGGACCAGATCGAACTGACCGTCGACGAGCACGAACAGCACGAAGCCGACCACCGAGACGGCGGCCATCACCATGATCGCCGACGGCAGCGCGGTCTTCGGCAGGACGCCGATCACGACGACGAGGAAGAGGAACACCACGATGTTGGCCCCGGTGCCGGTCAACGCCGACAGCGCACCACCGGCGGCGGCGACCCCGACCAGCGCTGCGTCGGTTGACCGGGTCCAGGCGCCCGGAGGCTCGTCGAAGGAGCGGTCGGCCCGGTGGTCGACCCCCCGGTGCAGGCGGAGCTGGCGCAGCATCAGGAACGACGTGGTCGCCAGCACGATGCTGAAGGTCGCCTTGATCACCGGCGTCGACACGATCGGGGGCCAGAAGGGCTCCTCCGATCGGCCGAGCAGGGCCACCGCGCCGAGGAACCCGGCGACGGCGGCGATCGTGCCGACGACCACCGCCCGGCGATGGAACGGCCGGCCGGCGACGATGATGGCCAGCGACGCCATCATCATGCCGACCGCCTGGATGCTGAGCCCGAACGTGCGGGCGACCGGGGCCGGCACACCGAGGCCCTTGGTGAACACGGGGAAGGCGACCGCCCCGCCCCCCTCCGGCGACGACCCGGCCAGGAAGCTGCCGAACAGCATCGTGAGTGCCGACTCGCCGTGCTCGACCACCCGGCCGCCGAGCCCGAGCGCCACCACCGCCAACAGCCAGGCCACGGTGGCCGCCGTCGATGGACCCCAGCGGCGGGCCAGGTCGACGGTGCCGGACGTCATCAGCGGGGAACCGTACTCGGCCGCCCGATCTTCCTGGCCGACGATCGTCGTTCCGGCGCCCTCGGAGCTAGTCGGTGGCGGCGGGCTCGTCGAGGGTGGCCGGTTGGTCGGCTGCGGCGACCTCGTCTCCGGCCGGTTCGCCCGTGTCGTCGGCCCGGACCGTGACCGACAGGCCGTTGTCGCGGTTGACGGCGATCATGTCGGTCGACACCGGTGGCGAGATCAGGTTCAGCGTCGCCCCGTCGTCGGCGGCCTCGAAGGCCAGGGTGACGGACCCGCTCGCATCGTCGGTGGCCACCAGGCGGGCGGCGCCCGGTACCCGGCTGGCCGAGGCCAACATCTCCTGGGCCACCCGGACCACGAGCACCCGACGGGCCGCCGACTCGATCGGCTGCGCCTTCCAGTCGACGGCGATCAGGGCACCGACGTCTTCGCGCAGCGCCGATGCCTCGATCTCGACGGCGGTGCGGACCGGGTCGTCGGCATCGGCGAAGGGGCTGGTGTCGTCAGCCGGGTTGATGGCCACGCTGTTGCGCCAGGACCGCTCGCTCCTGGCGACCTCGAGATCCCACAGGGTGGCGGCCGCCGGATCGCCGCCCGACTCGCCGACCACCATCCCCGGTCTGGCCGAGAGGGTGACGATCTGCTCCTCGGCTGCGGTGAGCTGGAGCTGCAGCTCATCGCGGGCTGCGCTGATCGCGTCGATCTGGGTGGCCTGGGCGTCGGCCAGCTCGGTCCGCTTCCTCAGCGTCTCCTCGGCTGCCGTGAGCTGGTCCGAGGTGTTGCCGAGTGAGGTGGTCAACTCGGCCACCCGGACGTCGAGCTCGGCCCCCCGCCTGGTCAGCTGATCGGCCTTGGTGTTGAGCTCGCCGACCGTGCCTTCGAGGCCGTCGACCGTGCCCTCGAGGTCGTCGACCCTGCCGGCCAGCTCGGTGGCACGCTCCTCGGCCTCCCGCCGCTGCTCACCGACCGTGGCCAGCTCGCCCTCGGTCGCCTCGAGGCGCTTCGTCGTGTCGGTGAGGTCGCCTTGCAGGTGCGCCGTCCGCTGCCGAGCCAGCACCAGCAGGACGAGGAGCCCTGCGGCGATGACGGCGACGATGACGAACGGGACCAGCAATGTCGTGACCTCACGGGAGCTACGCCGACGGCCGGAGGAACGGCGACCGTCGACAGCACCCGATCCACCGAAACCCGCGGCCCGGCCCCAACGGTAGCCGAGCGGGGCCGCTGCGCCCATGCCGGTTGCGTCGAAGTTTCTCCGTCGGGGGTTCGGCGGTCGAATCCCGCTCATCGAGCGGGGAAACGGGGGTTGGGAAAGCGTAGGGAAAGCGTAGGGAAAGCGCCGGGAGACCGCCCCCGACCAGGTTCGACGCCATGAGTTCGCAGCGACAGGAGTGGGTCAGGGCCCGGTTCCTCAGCACCGCCGTCGCCGTTGTGGTGCTGGCCGGCGCCCTCAGCGGCTTTGCTGCCCTCTACCTGACGCTGACCGACGACGACGCCGTCGGTGCCGCCCCGGCGCTCGATCTGCCAGACCAGCGGGTCGGCGTTGCCGGTGACTTCGCGTCGATGTTCGTGGCCGGCTGGCTCCGGGGCGACGACCTCGGCTTCTTCAACCCGACGCTCGAGGCCGAGGCATCGGGGCTGCTCGTCGAACGGGTCGGCCCGGTTCGCACCACGGAGCGTGGCGACGGCCTGTTCGACGTCGTGGTCGCCGCCGACCTCGTCGAGTTCCTGGAGGGCTCCGAGGAACAGTTCCGACCGGTCGGTCTCCGCTTCTACGCCGTCGGCGTGTCCGCCGACGGCGACGGCGACCTCCTGGCCCTCGGCGCCCCCTCGCTCGTCGAGGCCCCCGTCGCCGCCGCCGGGGCCGTGCCGGTCCTGACCGACCTCCGGCCGGCCAGCACGCCCGAGATCGCCGGTCTCACCAGGACCCTCGACGGCTTCTTCGCGGCCTACCTCACCGGGAGCGGTGACGTCGGCCTGTTCACGTCCCCCGACTCCCTCGTCGGCCCGGTCGACCCCGCCCCGTTCGCCGAGGCCACGATCCGCCAGCTCGCCCGTGGCCCCGTGCCCGGGATCGACGACGACGGCCTGCAGCTGGCGAGGGTCGAGGTCGACAGCCGATCACCGGCCGGCCGCCAGCTCCTCGAGTACTCCCTCGTGCTGGCCGAGCGGGACGGCCGCTGGGAGGTCTCACAAGTGCTCCACGCCCCCGTTGTCATCACCAGAGGAGATGCCGAATGAGCGCAACCCTTGCCCTGACCGACGCCCTCATCTACGAGGCCGGTCGCCTGACCACCGTCGCGGTGATCGTGCTCGGCCTGCTGATCGCCCTCAAGGTGGTCCGCGAGTACCTGTTCAGCGGGTTCAAAGCCGTGCTGGCCGCCATCATCGTCGGCGGCGTCGCCCTGTGGGGGATCGTGTCCGGACCGGAGTTCTTCCGGGACCAGGCCACCCGAGAGGCCGACGCCATCATCAACCAGACCGGGACCAACGCCCCGCCGATCACGCTGCCGGGCGGCGACTGAGCAGTCTGGCGGGACGGACGACGAGCGAGGCGACGGCGAGCGCCGATGGAACGCACCAGCGACCGGCCGGGTGAGGCCTTCACGATCACCTGCCACAACTTCTCCGACATCCGGCGGCGGCCGCTGGTGATCGGCAAGCTCGACCAGGTCCGGCTGCCGTTCGTGGTGACGATGCCACAGCTCGCCGTCGGGGCGCTGACGTTCGGCCTGCTCTTCCTGACCCGTCCGTTCTGGGGGGCGGTGATGAGCGACCGGCTCCACATCGTGCTGTTCGTGGTGCTGCCGATCGTGGTGGCCCAGCAGGTGTCGAGGACCTCGATCGAGGGCCGGACCGTGTCGAAGGCCGCGGTCGGCTTCCTCCGCCTGTGGCTCGCCCCACGCCACGGGGAGATCAACGGACAGCGTCGGTCGCCGGCTGCGTCGGGTCCCCTGAGCCTCCAGCCGCTCCTGCCACCCGAACCCGATCCGGACCCGCTCCCCCGAGCGGAGGCGCCACTCGGCCCGAACGACCAGAACCGGGTCGCATTCGACGAGGACGGTCTCGACGCCGACCGGCCGACGCCTCGGGGCCGGCGTCACTCGACCAGAGGGACCACCATCAGCACCTCACGTCGGACCCGAGCCCGTCTGGCCAGGCGGGAGGCGGCGAGGCGTGAGGTGACCGGTAACGAGGGCCGACGCCGGGCCAGGCGAGCCGACACGAAGGGACCGCGATGAATTTCCTCCCCGTCGAGACGTTTGATCACATCGTCGTTGGTGGCACCGGCAAGGCATGGGCCGTGTTCGAGCTCGACGAGCCACACGGCATGGCCTCCTACCGCTTCCACGCCGACGCGGCGGTGGTCGGGTACGCCCAGCAGATCCTCAACTGGGTCAGGAGCCTGCCACTCGAGACCCGGCTGCTGTCGGTGGCCAGCCCCGTTCGGGCCGACGATCTCCGCCGAGCGGTCGCCGAGGCGCCCGACCTGATCGCCCGCGTCTCCCCCGAGCGTCGGCGGGCACTCGACGAGGCAGCCGAGCGGGCCGGTGACGAGGCCGAGGCCCGACCGTCCCACCGCCGCCGCCACTTCCTCTGCGTGACCCTCGACTCGGCCGACAACCTGCGATCCAGCGCTGCGGAGGCGATGGCCCAGGTGTCGCAGCTGGCCGGCCGCCGCCGTCCGGCCTCGTCCTCGGCCCGCCGCCGTGAGCTGTTGGCCGCGGCCGAGCTGACGGCGACCTCGCTCGGCTCGTTGGCCCGCCCGGCCACCCAGGACCAGATCCGCTGGCTCCTCCAACGGGCCACCCGTCGTGGCCTCGACGCCGAACCGACCGCCCCCCGTCCCTCCCTCGCACATCAAGCCCGCCGCCGCCCCGGCCCGTCGACCAACGGGCCGGGGCTGGGCGGGACGACGCTCGGCGGGTCCGGACTGCACGGCGGGGCGGAGCACCCGACCGCCGGGCGACCACGGCCGACCACCAACGCCAGCCGCCCGTTGCTCGACGCTGCGCTGGTCGAAGGTGGGCCCCGCAGCGGGCTCGGCCTACCGACCCATCGACAGATGCTGCGGGTCGAGTCAGACGACGGGGTGTCCTGGCAGACCACGCTGGTGCTGGCGTCGATGCTGCCCGAGTGGCAGTTCCCCCAGCAGGGCTACTGGCTCGCCGCCGCCGACGACTTCGACTTCCCGATCGACGTGACGATGCGGGTCCTGTCGCCACCCCAACACGAGACCCGCAAGCAGTTCCGCCGGCGACACAAGGAGCTGGCCTCCCAGCCCGAGCAGTATGCCGGCACCACCACCGGCGTCCCCGACTCGGTGTTCGACCTCATCGAGCGCTCGAACGCAGCCCAGACGGCGCTGGAGGGGTCCCGCCTCAATCGGATCCACCGCACCCTGACCTGCTACACGATCTCGGCCGACCGCCCGGACGAGCTCCGTCGCCGGGTGGCGGCGGTCAAGGCGGAGCTCGGGTCCGGCGGCTACGAGCTGCACGCCCCCACCGGCGACCAGCGGGACCTGTTCTTCCTCACCTTGCCGGGCTCCGCCATCCGGCCGGGTGGCGTCGTGGCCGACTACGACCTCGACCTCACCGCCGAGGCGATCGCGTCCGGCCTACCCGGCTACACCCCGGAACTCGGCGATCCCCGTGGCGCCCTGCTCGGCCACCGGATCGACGTCGGGCCGGCGACGCCGGTGCTGCTGTCGCCGTCGGTGACCACCAGCGCCTCGACGATGGGCTTCGGGGCCAGCGGCGGTGGCAAGTCGTTCACCGCCAAGACCATCGCACTGCAGGAGCTGATCGGCGGGGCCCAGGTCGTCGCCATCGACCGGACCAATCGGGGCGAATACGTCGACTTCGCCGCCGGCCTACCCGGCTTCCTCTCGAGTGAGGTCGTCGACCTGTCGGGCGACGCCCAGATCTCGCTCTGTCCGATGTCGACGTTCGCCCCGGGCGACCGGGTCGAGATCACCACCTCGTTCCTGTGCCTCCTGGCCGGCATCGGGGCCCGCACGATGGAGTCGGCCAGAATCGCCCAGGCCGTCGAGCACATCGACCTCCATCGGGGCACCACGTCCGACGTCCTGGAGCTGCTCCGGTTGTGGGGCGCGGACGGCGACGACCTCAGCCGCGACCTCTACTACCGCATCACCCCGCTGGCCCGGACGCGGTTCGCCCGCCTCGCCTTCCAGCCCGGCACCGGCGTGTCGGTCCAGGGCGCCGACCTGATCGTGCTCCACGCACGCGGCCTGGTGCTGCCCTCGAAGGAGGAGGTCCGCAACGGCGACGACCTCGACGCCTCGAAGGCCGCATCGATCGCCATGGTCTACCTGCTCATGGCCCTGGCTGACGCCATCGGCAACCTCCCGAACCGGCTGTCGTCGATCATCCTCGACGAGGCCTGGGCCTTCCTCGATTCGTCGTTTGGCATCGACCTGGCCAACCGGGTCCTGCGCGACGGTCGCAAGGACTTCAAGAAGCTCCAGCTGTGGTCCCAGCACCCGGCCGACGCCCCACCCGACCTGCTGAACATGGCCTCGAACGTGTTCCTGACCCGGCAGGTCGAGGGTGCGGGAGCGGCCGCCCTCCGCATGGTCGGCGCCGAGCCGACCCCCGAACTGGTCTCGATGATCGAGCAGTTGGCGGTCGGCGACATGGTGATGCGGGACGAGTACGGCCGTCTGGGGGTCATCCACGTGGCTCCACCCGTGGACCCCCGGACGGCTCGCTCCTTCGATACCCGACCCCGGTCCGGGGAGACCGGGTTCGCAGAGGAGCTGCCGGCCATCGAGCCGGAGCCGGCGGCGGCCATCGAGTCGCTCCCGGCCGTGGCACCGCCCGAGCCACGGCCACTGCCCGAGTCACTGGCGCCGCCACCGCCGATTCCCGAGTCGTTGACCGCGGCCGCCCCGATCGAGTCCGCGGCCGAACCGGAACGGAACGGGGCGTCTGCTGCGACCCCGGCGTCTGCCCCGGTCGATGCGACGACGCCGGCCGAGGTGGTCGACGACCGGCCGGTCCCGGTCGTCCGCCCGGGCTCACGACGCGGCGGTACCAGCGACCTCTTCGATCGGTTGGAGGCGAGCCTCGTCGACGACCAGGCGATGGACGACGTCGAGGTGCTCGACGACGACGAGCCGCGGCCCCCTCGAGGTCGACGCCTCGACGTGACCGCCTTCGTGGTCCCCCGGAGCTGACGTGCCCGACCCGCCCCTCGCCCGCCGCCGTACCGGGTCCGACCGGTCGCATCGTCGACCGGTCGGTTGGCTGCTGCTCGGCGTGGCGCTCGCCCTGCTGCTCGGCGTCGGCACCCGACCGGTCGGGGCCCAGTCCGTCGAGGAGCCCTCCGCCACCACGGCGACCACCACCGCCGAACCAGCCGCAGACAGCTCGACCACCACGATCGCCGCCCAGACGGCGACCACCACCGCCGAACCGGCCGTCGACGGCTCGACCACCGCGGCGACGGCGGACCCCGTCCCGTCCGGTGCCAGCGCCGACCGGGTGCCGTGTGAGGTGGCGATGGTCGTCGGGTGCGTCACCACCGTCCAGGGGGCGGACGGACCGGTTCCGTTGACGCTGCGGGTGGCCGGCGAGTCGGGCACGGCCGACGGAGGAGACGAGTCGAGGGGCACGATCGGATCGGTCGCGGTCGGCGCCACCGCTGACGCTGGGGCAGCGGCGGCTGGCGACGACGGGCCGGTCCGATCCGGTGTCGACCCGTGGGAGCGGGGCGGTCTGCGCTCGAACTTCGGCACGGCATCGATCCCGATCTCGCATTACCAGATCGGGGCCGACGTCACCGGCTTCATGGGCGTCCCCGACCCGCTCGACTCGTTCGTCGCCTCGCAGACCAACTGGGCGTTCACCACCTCGACGTTCCTGGTCCTGCTGGCCACCAACACCCTCGACTGGGCCTTCGAGTTCCCCCTGGCCAACGACCTGATCGGCCGGGCCGGCATCCTGGCCCAGGACTACACCATCGAGTTCTTCGGCTTCGGATTGTCGACGTCGATCTACGCCCTCGCCCTCTCGGTCACGATGGTCGTCGCCGGGTTCAAGGCGGTGACCAAGGGGATCGTCGCCGCCGGCTCCGAGGTCGGCATGGCCTTCGTCGCCTACGTGATCCTCATCGTGTTGACCCTCAGCTCCGGGTTCGGCGACGCCGGGCTGCACGTGGCCAGGCTCAGCACCGACCTGTCCGGCAGCATCGCTGCGTTCGCCTCCGGTGAGGACCGCCAGGCCGAGTGCGCCGCTGCGGTCTCGACCGGCGACACCCCACTGGCCGGGGCGACGGCCAGCACGTCGGCCGACGCCGAGCCGCCCGCTGCCCGCTCGACCGCCTGCAGCTTCGGCTTCGCCATGCAGCGAAGCCTCGTCGAGCTCCCCTACCAGAACCTCCAGTGGGGTCAGGTGCTCGACGGTGTCGCCGGCAAGGAGCAGTGCGCCGCCATCAACCGGGAGCTGCTGGCCGAGGGCCCGTGGGGCAACTCGGACGAACCACGGGAGCGGATGGGGGCGGTGACCGAGTGTGAGGAGAACGCCCAGTTCAACGGCCAGGCCACCTACATCCGGCTCGGGATCGCCTCGGCCAACGCTTTGGCCGCCGCCATCGTGACACTCCTCGTCTTGGTGGTGGCGGCCATGCTCCTGTGGCAACAGCTCAAACTGCTGTTCCTCACCGCCATCCTCCCCCACACGCTCGTCTTCGCCATCCTGCCCGGCCGGTCCCGGGCTCTGGCTTGGCGCTGGCTCGAGCAGCTGGTCGGCGTTGTCATCCGCACGGTGATCCTCGCCCTCGGCCTCGTCGTGTGGTTGTCCCTGTTCTCGCTCATCGTCTACGAGCAGCTGACGTTCCGGGGCATCTTCCTGTCGCTGTTTGCCTCGACGGCCATGGCCGTCGCCGGCTTCTACGGTCTGATCAAGCTCGGCGGGATCACGAACCGGGTCAACCCGGCCGGCCGCCTCGGGGGCGGTTCCGGTTCCGGGGGCGACCCGGGCGGCGGCGGTGACTCCGGCGGCGACGATCGACGCCGGGCCGACGGGGGCCGCACGGTGACCACCGTCGCCGCGGCCTCGGCGATGCGGTCGGTGAGGACGAGGTCGAGCACCCCGGTCGGGGCGGGACGGCCCTGATGCTGGCAACCCAGCGCCTCGGTACCCGCTGGTGGCTCGGCCGCCGGGTGTTCCGTCACCCGGTGCAGCGTGCGCTGTTCGTCGCCGGGCGCAACCCGCGGACGACAGCCGTCGTCGGCGGTGTCGGCCTGCTCACGCTGGCGATGTTGCTGCTGATGGCCGCAGCCTCGGTCCAGGCCTTCCTCGTCGTGTCGGGACAGAGCAACGTGATGGCCGAGCGTCGGTTCGTGCTGTTCGCCGACGACGGCGGATCGGGCGCTGGCGGGGTCGGACCGGAGGGCGCGGCTCTGGTCGGAGCCGCAGCCACCGCCGCGGCGGGGGCGGCGATCGCCGGAGCGGGAGGGGCCCAACCGACCGAGCCGGTCACGAAGGACGAGACGGTGGTCGTCGAGGGCATCCGGGTCCACCGGTCGATCGCCGCCAACCTGCAGGGACTGCTTGAGGCGGCCGAGGCCGACGGGATCAGCCTCAGCGGCTGGGGTTGGCGCGACACCAACACCCAGATCCGGCTGCGGCGCCAGCACTGCGGCACCACCGAGTACGCGATCTACCGGATGCCGTCGTCGCAGTGCAGCCCGCCGACGGCCCGACCGGGCAGTTCCCAGCACGAGCGGGGGCTGGCCATCGATTTCACCTACAACGGCGGGTCGATCAGCACCCGCCGGAACGCCGGCTTCCGTTGGCTCGACGCCAACGCCGCCGCGTTCGGCTTCAAGAACCTGGCGAGCGAACCATGGCACTGGTCAACAACGGGACGATGAGCGACACGACGAGCAACGCCGACCCGAAGAAGGTGTTCCTGGTGGCCGCCTTCCGGGCGGAGCCGGACGATGAGGGTGCGCCAGCGCCGGGGCCGACCAGCGGCACCGCCGAGCACGTCGTTGCCGTGATCGGGATGCAGGGCGACCGTCAGCGCTTCGAGTGGGTCGGCGACGACCAGGGCGACTCCGTTGCCAATCCCGCGCTGGTCACGCCGATCCAGGTCCGGCTCGGTCTGCCGTCGCCGTGGCACCCCGAGGACGACGGGATGGTCACCGGGCTGGTGCAGCTGGCGCCGGAACAGCTCGGCGGCGGAACGGTCGACGAGGACCTCGACCACCTCCTGGCCGAGCTCGCCGGGTCGCGCCGGCCGGACCAACCGAGCCGTCCCGAGGTGGGTTGAGTCGCGGTCGGCCCGCTCACCGGTCGACGCCGCCGTCTGGCACCATGGCCAGGGTGCACGTCGGTGTGGCGCATCATCTCGGTTGGGCGGTCCTCGTGACGGCGACCGCGGACCACCGGGTGGTTGACCGACGCCGTGTCGACCTCGTCGCCGACGACCTGCCAGCCGCCCCGATCCATCACCGCAGCGGCGTGCATCCGATGCACGACACGGGCGACCCGCTTGATGACCGGGCACTGGACGCGCTCGCCGCCGAGGTGCGGGTATCAGCCGAGGACCGGACGTCGACGGCGTTCGACTCGCTGGTCGACGACCTCGACGCACCCGTCGCCTCCGTGTCGCTGCGGGCCTGGCCGCCCGACTTCCCGACCGACATCGCCACCGTCCGCCTGGCCCCCTACGAGAGCCAGGCCGACTCGGTGATGTATCGCCGGGTCATCGCCGAGTACGCCGAGCGGCGCGGGTGGCCGGTCCACCTCTTCGACGCCCGCACGGTCGAGTCGGCGGCGGCCGAGCTCCTCGGCGGCGACGAGCTGTTGACCGGCCAGCGTCGGCTGCTCGGGTCACCGTGGAACGCCGATCACCGGATGGCGTTCGCGGCGACCGTCGTCGCCTCCGGCGCACCGCCGGCCTCGCAGGACCCCCGCTAGTCGTTGACGGCCTGGATCTCGCCGACCTGGACGTCGACCGACGTGGTGCGCTCGATGTCGGGGAACGCCCCGTCGGCCCCGGGGGCGTTCGACGCCGCGGTCACCTCGAACGACACGGTGGCCGTCATCGTGAAGGCGTTGCCCGGCGCCCCCGCAGACGAGCGACGGTAGATGTAGGGGCAGCTGTTGGCCTCGTCTTCGAGCCCGGCCCGCCACACCACGCCCTCATCGCAGGGTGCCAGTTCGCCGGTGCCGTCGCCCGGGTCCCAGATGACCTGATAGGGATCGGCGTACCCGATCACCCAGACCCGACCGGCGGTGACCGGGTTGCTCTCCCGGGTGAACCAGTAGGCGGGCTCGACCGCCAGCCACGACGGGAGCTGGGTGACGTGCAACTCGGTCGGGACGACGGCGAGCTCGGGATCGGGCGGGTCGATCTCGTCGATCGCCCGCTGCATCAGCCCGGCGATCGTGACCGGCGGCCCACCCTCGGCGACGATGTCGATCGCACCGTCACACATCACCTCGTACCAGCGTCCGGTCGGCGAGAACCAGCGCAGCGCCGTCGGCAGGCTCGCCGGCAGGTCGGTCGGTTCGGCCAGGAACGGCAGGGAGCCGTCGGTGCCGAAGTCGGTCCAGCCCCGGTTGACCGGCTGGACGAAGTCGTCGTCGACCACGATGCGGGCGCTGCTGGTCGTGCAGCTCGATCCGCCACCGCCGGACCCCTCGGAGCCGACCGGCAACCAATTGGCGCCGGCCTCGACCCGGACCACGCCGGAGCGGACGCCGCTCTCGCCGTATTCCCTCGGCTGGGGCGTGTCGTTGCCCTGGGCATCGACGGCCGCGGTACCGGGCCCGGCGACGGCCATCCCGATGGCGACGACGGCCAGCGCCGCCAACCGGCGGCTCGGGCGGCGTCGCCACCGACCCATCGACCCGCCGGGCCTGGCCTCTCGGCCTCGCCGGTCGCCTCGATCGTGTCGGTCGGTCAGTTGATCAGTTCGGCGCATTGTTCGACCCCGTCCGAGTCCTGTGGGGCGCGGGTCACTCCATCGACCCGCCACTCCCCGTCCACCACTTTCATCACCACGTTCATCAGCTTCGCCTCGTTGGCCTCGGCCACGACCGTGCCGTCGATGGTCCGCTGCACGAAGTCGTCGATCCAACAGTCCTGGAGCACGACCTCCTCGCCCTCGTCACCGCTCAACAGCTCCGTGCTCGGCAGCCGCAGCAGGTGCTCGGTGATCGACGGCATCGGCTGATCGAGGACGAGGCCGTCGTCGGCGAACGCCTGGAGTTGCGACTCGAGCGACGACCAGTTGCCCGGCGTCGACAACTCCCGGAGCGGGGCGAACGTCGGGTCGGCACCCGGCGGGCCGTGGGCCGCGGCGAATGCCTCCCAGTAGAGCCAGTAGCGGCCGTAGACCGCCTCGATCTCGCTCGGCCACTCGCTCGGGATGACCACCTCGGGCCGGACCGGCTCGGGCTCGTCCTGCACCACGAGGGCGTCGATGCCGGCACCGTCGTCGTCGGCACCGACGGTTGCGGCCCCGCCGTCGTCGGCGCCGGTCCGGGCGGCCGGGGCGTCGCTCAGGTCAAGCGAGCCCTCGGTCGTCTGACAGCCGGCTGCCGTCAGACCGGCCAGCGCCACCAGAACGGCGGCGGCCCGGCGGGTCGGGGAGGCGGCGGCAAGACGAGCGACGGTCACGTCGTTCGGTCCCGCCCCCGGCCGCCGTCGGACAGCTCGTTGTAGACGTCGATCAGGTCGGGGTGGGCGCCGGGGTCGGGCACACCCTCCTCGGGGGCGCCCGTGTGGTCGAGCGACACCTGGAGGTCGGCGAACGCCCGCACGATCTCCTCCGGGTCCTCGAGCAGGTGGGCGGCCCGCCCCCGCTTGACCAGCAGCTCGTAGTAGCCGGTGCCGGTCAGCAGCCCCTTCTTGGTCGCCCAGACCGCCAGGCGGTGGTCGCCCTGCTCGATGGCGAGGTCGGCGAGCGCAACCGCCGCCTCCTCGACCTTGACGATCGTGGCCTCGATCTCGGGCATGGCCCAGCCGTAGCCATCGTGTGGGAGGGTGAAGGGCCGACCCTGGACCAGGCGCAAGGCCGCCTCCCATTCCCTGGCCTCGACCTCGGGCGACTCGGCTCGCCTGGCCCTGGCGCAGTGGTGGGCGAAGTCCCGCAGGTCGAACCCGACGGTGGCGGTGAGGCGGTAGAAGGGCTCGGTCGGCGATGCGTGGGGCAGCAGGTACTCGCCGTTCGGGCCAACGCCGAGAGCCTTGGTCCTGGCGTCGCTGACCAGCTGGTTGAGCCGTGGTCGGTTGGCCGGCTGCTCGGGGAACAACTGCTCCATCAACAGGTCCTGACTCGCCCCCTCGGGGTGGAGGAGGAGGTACAGGATCAGTTCAGCCGTCTTGGTGTACTTCCACGGCTTGGCCCGGTCGCCGACGTGGTGGCCGCCGATGGTGAACTGGCCGAGCACGTCGACCCCGAGCACCGGCTCGGCTGGCGATCCCGACCGGTCGGCCTCGCCCCGATCCGGCGATGGGGCGGTCGCCTCGGCCGTGTCCGGCCCGGCGACGGGGTCGCCGGCCGGGAGTGGGTCGGTCGGGTCGGGATCGGCGCCGGGGACGGCGGGCGCCCCGCCGTCGGGGGCCGGCTCCCGCGTGGTCTCCACCACGTACAGATGGCGGCCGCCGGCCGGGCGGACGTTGACCTCGTCGATCGGGACGGCGTCGAGGGTCATGGTGCCGTCGGGGCCATCGGCATCGGCCGACGGCATCAGCTCATCCTGCGTCGGGTCGGCCGGTGCACCCGGTCTGGTCGGGGCCGGCGGCGGGGTGGGGTGGTGCTCGGTTGAGTGCCGCAGGTTCAGCCTCGGCAGGTCCGTCTCCGTGGATGGTCCGGCCGGCGCCCCCCGACGCCGGCCGGACTCGGTCGTGACCGGCGCCGAGCGCCGGGCCTCGTCGACCGTCGCCTCGGCCCCGACGGGCTCGAGCGACAGGTCGGTCGTCGGATCGATCGGGGCCCAGAAGGCCTCGTCGAGGTCGATCTCGTCCCAGCCCTCGTCGAAGAGGTCGATGACGTCGTCGACGTCACCGGGGCGGGGTCGGTTGAACCGGTGGGAGGCCAGGCTGCCCGGCAGCTCCGGGCAGTGGATCTGCTCGCCGTCGAGCAGGAACCGCCAGCCCCGGTCGGTCGGGTAGCCGCACACGGCGGTGACGCCGCCCTCGGTCAGCTCGGCCATCTCCACCAGGCTCTGCGCCTCGGGATCGTCCGGGTCGGCGTGGAAGACGATGACGGGGTTCCACGTGTCGGCAGCGCCGTCGCCGACACGGGTGGCGAACGGGCTGGCCTCGGCCGAGGCGTAGATCGCCCGGCTCGTGATGTCCTCCAGGTCGGACATGATCTCGGTCAGGTCGTCGACGACCATGACCCGGTCGAAGTTGGCCAGGCGGTGACCGAAGCCGACGCACACGATCTCGGCCTGGTCGGCGGTCTCGCTGGTGGCCAGCTCGATCGCCATCATCATCAGTGCCTCGACCACCTCGGCCCGGCGGGGCCCGTCGACCGAGATGACCCGGCCGGCCTCGAGGTCGACCGCGAACAGCAGCGAGCTGGCCAGGCCATAGGCCTCGGCCGGCGCCCGGCTGTTCGTGGTGAGGGCGAGGTCGAGGCTGGTGGTGGTGCCGACGGTGGTCAGCAGCGGCAGCGGACCGTTGGCGCCCCGGGCGATGGACCGGATCTCGTCGAACTGGGTGCGGAGCAGGCTCCAGCCGGAGCCGTCGGCGAACGGGGTGAAGGGAGCCGGCGGGGCCAGGCGGGGTGAGTCGTCGTCGAGGGCAAGCACCAGCCGGTTCTGGCTGACCCAGATGCCGGACACCTTCGGGAGGTCTTCGGGTGGCACGTCGTGCAGGAGCCGGCCCAGGGCCCGGAGGCCGAGGTTGACGAAGTCGGGGTGCTCGACCTCGGCCGCGGCCGCCAACTTGCGGGTGAGGGGGCGGGAGCGACGCTTGGTCGGGGCCGGCCGTCGCCCGGCGTGGCGGTGCTGGAGAACGGTTTTGCGGCGGCGCCCCCTGGCCCGGAAGAGATAGCCACCGATCAGGGTGAGGGCGGCGAGGCCGGCGAAGACCGGGGCCCTGGCGGTCGCAGTGTCGAGGCCCTCCTCGTCGGCGCCGGGCGAGGCGTTGATCGCCACCTCGATGTTGTCGGCCCGGCCGGCGGTCGGCAGCTCGACGGACTCGTGGGCGCGGGACTGGGCGGGCCCGAGCAGGGCTCGACCGGAGCTGGTCGGCACCGTGGCATCGGGGGCCGGTGCGGTCGGGAGGTCGTCGGCGAACGTGGCCTCTGGCGTGGTCGGCGGCACCCAGTCGGGGGCGAGCGCCCTGGCGCCGGCCAGCGGAGCATCGGGGTCCTCGGACGCGGCGCCGGGCGGCGGGGCGGCGGGTGAGAGGGGCGACAGGGCGCCACGCGACTCGACGGTATCGGCGTCATCGCCGTCGCCGCCAGGGGCGCCGGCGTCGGCACCGGTGATGGCCGACCCACCCTCGGCGCCATCGGCCGGTGCGGTGTCGAGGCTGCGGCCGGCGCTGGCCGGCTCGGCCCTGGCGTTGTCATCGGTCGTGGCGTCCGGCGCCCGGCCGGTCGCCCCGTTGTCGGCGGTATCGGCAGTGTCGGCGCTGTCGGCGGTGTCGGCGGGATCGGCAGGCGACGGGTTGAGATCGAGGCCACCGACGGCCGCACCGGCGCCGTTGGTGATGATCGGCATCGCCGCCTCGGGCGCCGGCAGCTCGGGGGCCGGGCCGAGGGCGGCCTGCACCGACTCGGCGCTCGGGGCCTCGGCGGGGTCGCCGCCCGGTTCGGACCCGTCCGACCCGGACCCGCCCGCCGCGGCCTCCTCGACGGGACCGCTGCGCTCACCGTCTGCGCTCGCATCGTCTCCACCGGCGTCGGCCGACCCATCGGAGGCCGGATCGCCGGCGCCGGCACCGTCCGTTGCGCCAGCGTCCACCGTGCTGTCGTCCGTCCTGCTGTCGCCCGTGCGCCCGTCGTCCGTCCTGCTGTCGTCCGTCCTGCTGTCGCCCGTGCGCCCGTCGTCCGTCCTGCTGTCGTCCGTGCTCCCGTCGTCGGCACCGCCGTCGCCGGCGACCCCGTCCGTGGCCGTCTCGTCGGCGGCGCCGGCATCGGCGGCCGCGCCGTCGGCGCCGGAGCCGTCGGTTGCCGGGGCCTCGCCGTCCGTGGTGGCGCCGGAGCCGGGTCCGATGGCATCCGGCGGGCCACCGACACCGGGCGAGCGCTCGGCCAGCGGCGGTCGCTCGGGCAGCGTCAGGCGTTGGCCCGGATAGATCAGGTCGGGGTCGCCGTCGAGCTGCTGGCGGTTGATCTCCGCGATCTCGTCGACCCGTTCGGCCACGGCGACCGTCGAGGCCTCACGGCCCAACTCCTGCAGGTCGTCCTCGGCCAGGTCCCACAGCGTGTCGCCCCGCTCGACCACGACCTCCGGTCGCTCACCGGTTGCGGTTGCGGCGGCCGTCTCGGCCACGGCCGGTTCCGACGCACTCGCCGCGGCGGTGGTCGCCGTCGGTGCGACATCGGCGCCGTTCCCGACGCCGGCGTCGGCGACCGGGGCGGACGAGCCGTCGGCCGACACGGCGCCGGCCGGCAACAGCAGCCGCCAGTCGGGGCGGAGGAGATCGGTGGCGACCGAGATGACGGAGCCGTCGTCCATCGTGCGGCCGAGGTTGAGGTTGCGGATCTCCTTCCAGCGGGTGCCGGACCCGTAGGTGTCCTCGGCGATCCCCCACCAGGTGTCGCCCGGCTCGGTCTGGTACGCCCGAAGCGCCGGGCCGGAGGAGCGCGTCGAGCCGTCGGTCACGTCGGCGTCGGCGGGTCCGGTGGCGACCGGTGCGTCCTCGACCTGGGTCACCGCCACCGCCGGCAACGGACCGGCGGCCACCGGCCTGGCCGAGAAGCTGGTGGTCAGCAGGGTCGCGGTGGTGACCAGCTTGCCGATCGTCAGCTGCAGACCGGGCAGGACCGGGGCCCGGCGGGCGAGCCGTCCCCGGAACGTCGCCAGGACCTCGACCACGACCGCCCACGCCACCTGCACCCACAACAGCCACATGACGACGGCGAGGGCCGAGACCACGAGCTCGGCCGGTACCGGGGCACGACCGGCCAGGATGTCGCCGAACTCGGCCGAGGACGGCCACGGGTCGGGGATCGGCCACCCGACGGCAAGTACGAGGACAAGCGGGAGGCCGACGAGGATCGCGGCCAGGGCCAGCAGGGCGAGGATGGAGAGGACGAGTCGGGAGGTTCGCATCAGTCGATGGCTCCGGTCACACCGCGCAGGGCGGTGGCTGATTCGGTTGCGGTGAAGGTCCGGGTCCCGCCGAGCCCGGTGATCGGGTCGACGGTCTCGGCGACGGTGACCGAGATGGTCGGACCGTCCACCCGGACCTCGGTGACGCTGAGGTCCGGCAGGTTGGCGGCATAGGCGGCCACGGCGTCGGCGGCCAGACCGGGATCGATCCGGACCTCGCCGGTGGCCAGCAGGTGATCGGTGTCGATCTGCTGGGCCCCGGCCCTGGCCGCGTTGTCGGCCGCCTCCCGGGTGCGGGAGAGGGCGGCGAGGCTCTGCCCGTGCAACAGCACGAGTCCGATCAGGGTGAAGACGCCGATGCCGAACAGCGCGCCGGCGATGCTGACCGAGCCCCGCTCGGATCCATGCCGGTCCGATGGGCCCCCGGGCTGGCGGTCTGCGGCGGTGGCGACGGCGGTCATCCCGTCTCCCCCTGGCGGAAGCGGTCGACGACCTCGATGGCCCTGGCTCGGAACGTGTGGCTGCGCCCAGCGACGAGGTCGGCGTCGCACGTGACCTCGACCTCGACGACCGACCCGGGGCTGAGGTCGCCGGCGTCGATCGCCGCGGTGCACGTCATGCCGACCGTGTCACCGACGTTGGCAACCAGCGCCTCCTGACCGGCGGCCACCGCGGCCCCCGGCGTCTGCTGCAGCGAGGCGGCACGAGCCGCCTCCTGGGCCGCGGACTCGGCCTGGCTCCTGGCCTGGATGGACCGGCCGGCAACGAGCAGCCCGGCGAACATCAGGAACAGCAGGACCGGGGTGACGATCGCGGCCTCGACGGCCACGTCACCCCGCTCCCCGGCCCGCCGGGCGGTCATCGCCGTTCCTCGCTCGACCGGAAGTCCTCGACCGGGGCCTCGGCCACCCCGACGACCTCCCAGGCCACCGGCAGGAACTGGTAGGCCCTGGCCCGCAGCTCGACACGGACCGACTCGACTCCGATCGAGATGTCGGTCCCGGTCACCGTGGCGTAGCCGGCATTGTCGAGCACCCGGCTGGCTGCGGCCATGGCGTCTGCCTCGGTGGCGTTTCGGGCCGACGCTGCGTCGGCTGCGTTCTCGGCTGCCGTCTGCACCGCGGCTGATGCCATCCAGGCGAACGTGAACTGCAGGGCGAGAACGAGGACCGCGAACAGCGCCGGTACCACCACGAGCGCGACCTGGACCGAGGCCGCGCCGCGCTCGGTCGACAGCCGGCGGCTCGCTCCTCGCTCCTGGTCTGCTGCTGGTGTCACCGGGTCCTCTCCTCCCCGAGCTCATCGATCGTTCAGCCGCCGGTGTTGCTGACCGAGTCGGGGATCTGCTCGACGGCGTCGTTGCCGAGCGTGGTCAGGGCGGCGGCGATGGCACCGGCGATGGCCAACAGGGCGACGGCGACGATCACGTACTCGATGGCCACGGCGCCGCGCTCGTCGCTGAGCCGGCGCGACAGCCTGGCCCTGGCATCGAGCAGGCGGACGTGGACGGCGATGGCGTGGTTGGTGAAGGGCACGGTGTGCTCCTCTCGATGGCGGGTGTACGTCTCGGTGACGGGTTGGCGGGTGGTGGACGGTGGGTCGATGGGTCGATGGGTCGATGGGTCGATGGGTGGTGGGTTGGTGGTGGTGAACGACGGGGCGGCTCAGAACCCCTGGGCGGCCCGGAGGATGGCGGTCACGGCGGCGATGCCGAAGAAGGTCAGCAGCGAGCACAGGACGACCATCAGGGGGAAGGTCATCTTCTCGGTGACCTCGTCGTCGGCGATCTTCACCTGGCGGGCCTGGTCCCGGGTCAGCGAGTCGGCCAGCGAGCGGAGGGCCGGTCCGATGGCGGACCCGGTCGACTGGGTCTGCTCGAGCCGGCGGGCCAGGTTGGTCAGCTCGACCACCCCGAGCTCGTGGCCGAGATCCTGGAGCGCCCGGTACGGCGCCAGGGTGGCGCTGGAGGCGGAGGCGATGGCGAACCGGAGCTCGTCCCACACCCAACCGTCGCCGAGCTCGGCTGCGAACTCGAACGAGGCGTCGATCGAGTTGCCACCGGACACCATCACGTCGACGAACGACAGGTACTGGGCCAGGCCGGCGCCGAACTCGCGACGGCGGGCCGCCGCCTCGGTGCGCA
This sequence comes from Actinomycetota bacterium, assembly GCA_039195375.1. GTDB lineage: Bacteria > Actinomycetota > Acidimicrobiia > Acidimicrobiales > SZUA-35 > JAHELU01. Next base: position 16,858 of record JBCCVL010000009.1, on the reverse strand, counting down.
GGGTGTGGATCGGCAGCCACGCCCCGGCCAGGCCGCCGACCACCGCAAGGAGCACGGCGACGAGCGGCGGCACCGTGAGCCCACCGATCGGGAAGATGACCAGCAGCAGGACCAGCGGGAAGGCGAACCCGGTGATCGCCAGCAGCAGCTGGTGGTAGAGGATCGTCTCGATCGTGTCGTCGACCACCCGGAGGTCCCGGTCGAGATCGCGATAGAACGGCGAGTCGAGCACCTCGGAGGTGCCGAGGCCACCGCCCCGACGGTCGAGACGCTGCCCGACCTCGGGCGCCGCCTGGCGACGGGCCGCCACGGACACACCGACCCGGGGCCCGACGTCGGCGCCGGCCAGCCGTGGCGGCGTGCGCCGCAGCGCCCCGGCCATCAGCCACACGCCGGCCGCCATCGCCGCCCCGCAGAGCACCACGGCCCAGATCATCGTCGGACCCCGACGGCGCCGGCTCCGACCGCCCCACCGGCGCCGGTGCCGGACCGGGCGTCGGTCGGTGTGTCCTCGGCCGCGGTGGCCGGGCGGAGGCGGAACCGGTACTGCCCCTCGACCCGGTTCATCGTGATCAGCCACCACCAGCCGATGGCGAACACCGCGACCGGGACGGCGAGCAGGACCTGACCGGCGACGGTCGGCCCGTACACCGCGGTGAGGTCGGGCGACACCACCACCGACAACAGGGCGACGCCGATGACGAGCAGCGACAGGATCTTGGTCTGGAACTCGACCCGGGCCCGCTCGGCCTGGGTCTGGGCCCGGGTGTCGGCGAACGAGCGACCCTGGTCCGCAATGCGCTCGAACAGTTGGCCCATGTCGCCGGCGGCGCCCCGCAGAGCGGCCAGGAGCGACCCGACGAGCAGGTCGATCGCCGGCTCGTCGGCCCGGGCGGCCAGCCTCCGCAGGGCCTCCTCGGTCGTGACCTCGGGCAGCCTGGCGTCGGCCACGAAGGCGGACAGCTCGTCGGCCAGGCCGTCCGGCGGACGCTTGGCCGACTCGACGATCGCCGCCTCGAGCCCACTACCGGCGCCGAGGGCACCGCGGATCGCCTCGACGAACTCGGCTGCGGCCCGCATACGGACCACGGCCTGCTCGCGGGCGGCCCGTGCCCGAACGACCCGGGGGATCAGCAGGACCCCGATCGCCGCGGCGATGGCGGCCACCACCAGCTGGGTCGACACCAGCACGGTGACCCCGAGGGCGATCGCGACGGCGGCGAAGCCGGCGTCACGGGAGTCGAAGATCCCTGGCCCGGCCGAGGGACGCCGGGCCGACGAGGCGCGGCGGCCCGTCACCACGATCCGCCCGGTGACCGCCAGGACGGCGAGCCACAGCCCCAGCCCGACGGCGACCCCCGCCAGCATGGCCAGCCCGGCGGTCATCCGGACCACCAGCCGTGGTCGGCCAGCAGCGTGGCCCGGTTGGCCGACAGCCGACCGACCAGGCGGGGATGGGCGACCCCGTCGCCCTCCCAGAGCCGGGTGGTGTGGACCACGCCCGAGGTCTCGGGCAGGTGGTCGTCGACCTCGAGGATCGACGTGATCCGGGGCCCGTTTGCCGACCGGGTGAGGTGAACGAACAGGTCGACGGAGTTGGCGATCTCGATGCAGACCTGGTCCGGCTCGCGGTCGGGGATGCACTGGATCAGCCGGGGCACGATGTTGGCGGCCGAGCGGGCGTGGACGGAGCACATCGAGCCCTCGTTGCCCGTGCTCATCGCCTTGAACATCTCCAACGCCTCGCGGCCACGGACCTCGCCGACGACGATCCGGTCGGGGTCCTGGCGAAGGGACTCCCGCAGGAGGTACTCGACGGTGACCTCACCCTGGCCGTCGACGTTGGCCTTCACCGACTCGGCCGACCACACGTTGGGATTGCGCTTGGGGAACCGCGACAGGTGCAGCTCGCGGAGGTCTTCGATGGTGACGATCCGCTCGGTCGGGTCGACCTCGTTGAGCAGGACCCGCAGCAGCGTGGTCTTGCCGCTCCCGGTGCCGCCGGCGACGATCACGTTCAACCTGGCCTCGACAACGGCGTGCAGGAAGCGGGCCATCTCGGGCTCGATCGTGTCGTTGTCGATCAGGTCGTCGAGGCTCTCGAGCGAGAAGTCGGGGATGCGGATGGCCAGCACGACCGGCGGATCGACCACGTTGCGCATGGCGTGGACCCGCTCGCCGTCGGGGAGTTGGATGTCGACCGCCGGGCTGCCGGCGTCGAACCGGGGCTCACCCGGTGCGTAGGCCCGGATCAGCTTCTTGACGAGATCGATCAGCTCACCCTCGGAGCCGACGATCGGGTCGAGGGCCACCATCCGGCCACTCCCCCGCTCCTTGGCGAACACCTTGTCCGCGCCGTTGATGTGGAAGTCCGAGTAGCGGTGGCCCTGGCGGAGCAGCGGGCCGAGCTGGGCGGTGCCGAGCACCGTGTCACACAGGGCCGAGGTCAGCTCGGCCATCTGGTCGTCGTCGAGCAACAGACCGGACGAGTTGAGGACCGACAGTTGATACTCCTGGGCCACCCTGGTCGAGGTGGCGATCGCCAACTGCTTGCGGTCATCGGGTGCGAGGGCCTCGAACCCGGTGCGGGCGAGGGCCTCGCCGACGTCGGCGGCCAGGCGGGGGACGACGGCCGGGTCGATCATCGACCCTCCTCGGCCGTGACCGGTTGTGGCTCGGGCTCCGCCGGCGGGTCCGGCACCCCGGCTTCGGCCGCCAGGTCGTCGGCGGTGGACCCGTTGGGCGCCGGTCCGCCGTCATCGTCGATCTCGGGCTCACCGCTGACGTCGGTCGCCGGCGGATCACTCGACGGCGCCGGCGACGTGGCCGGCGGTGCGGCGGGCGGGGTGGTCGCTACCTGGGTCGGCGCTGCGGAGCCGGTCGGCGGGGACCGGAGGTACCCGAGCGGATCGTCGGCGGACGCCACCCGGAGATGTTTCGTGACGTCGTCGGCGAACGACTGCACGCTCCGTGACAGCGGCGAGTGCCGGCGCAGACGGCGCCGACCGGCAACGGCCTCGGCCCCCGGACGGTCGTCGGCCACGGTGGCCAGGACCGGCAACCCGTACTGGGCGATGATCTCGTCGACCGACCACGGGCTCTCACCGATCAGCACCCAGCCGGCCGGCAGGGGTCCGCTGGCCACGGTGTTGAGCTCGGCCAGGCCGGTTGCGGCGAGCCGGAAGTCCTCCCGGGTCGGTCGAACGACCACCCCGATCAGGCTCGACGCCTCCAGCACCGGCCGCAGCGGCGTGTCGACCGCGACCCGCCCGCAGTCGGCCACCACGGTGGCGTCGAGCTGCTGCAGGTAGGAGGCCAGCGCCGCCGCTCGGGCCCCGAGGACCTTGAGCACCCGCGACCCCGAGGGTGGGGCGACGACCGCCGGCAGCCCGCCGGGGAGCTCCTGGGCGTGGGCCAACACGTCGGGCGTCTCGGGCCCGATCGCCAGGGCAAGCGAGCTGAGGCCCGGCTCGGCCGGCAGGTCGTACCACCCGGCGACGACACCACCGCTGGTGGCCAGCTCGACGAGTACCGGCTCGGGGACCCCGGTGGTGGTGAGCGCGGCCGCGGTGGCGAGGGCGACGGTCGTGGTGCCCGGCGCCCCCGAGAACGACACGAGCGAGACCGTCGTCACTCGCGCCCCCGGAGGGCGAGACGGGTACCACCCGCACCGTCGGCGGTGAACAGGCGGGTGGCCTCGCCGTCCTCGACGACGAGCGAGACGAGCAGCGTCCTGCCGTCGCTCGACGACGGCACCACGTCGAACACCACGAGGTCGGCGGCCAACAGCTCGCCTGCGCCCTCGGCGGCGAAGACGTCGACCCGGTCGCCGGCGACGAGCCGCGTGGTCGGGTAGGCCCCGGGCTCCAGCAGCAGGCCGACCACCGACTCGCCGCCGGTGACCAGCTGGTCGTCGGTGGCGACGTCCGAGGGGGCGAGCAGCTCGCCCGGACTGAGATCGTTGGCGGCGAACCGCCCGACCACCTCGTCGAGCGAGCCGAGGGTGGCAACCCCACGATCGACCGCGACCTCGGTGATCGCCAGCTGCTGGCGGGTGAGCTGGCTGCCGTGGGGCACCGCCTCGGTCACGACCACCGCCGGAGCCCGCTGGTTGTACTGGTTGAAGAGGAGGAGCGCGCCGAGTGCGCCGCCGACGATCAGGAGCCCGGCGAGGACGGCCTGGGGGACGCGGGAGCGCATGCTCCGGGGCGGGCCGAGCGGGAGGGCGTCGGCACGGGATCCGCCCGCGCCGCTTCCGTTCGTCGTCGACGGACGGGCCCCGATCTCGTCGCTGGGGATGGTGGTGACTGGTTTCATCGGCGGGTCGGATGGCTCGTTCCGACGGTTACCTCGGTCGTAGGGACAGGTTCGTCAACATAGTCCGGCCATGTGACACACATAGCCGCACTGAGCCCTCACGATGTCGTTCCTTCCGCGCCGAACAGGAACCATAGACGAAAAGCGGGCAAAGTCACCCGACTCGGGACAAAAACCGCCGGAAAGCCTTGCCGGGACGGTTCGCACCGACCCACGCCGGTCGGCGCCACCGTGCGCTCAGAGGCCGATGTCGGGATCGATGAACTCGTTGGTGGCCACGTCCTGGGCCCGCATGTCGCTCGGCACGTCGACCGAGGCGACCCGCTCCGCCATCGTCGCCATGACGGCCTCCAACCGCTCGAAATCGAAGTCGCCGACCGTGGCGTTCGACCCGTTGGCCACGATGCCGAGCGAGCCCATCTCGACGACCGTTGCCAGTGCGCCGTCGTCGGTCAGGTCCCAGGCCGTCCCGAGGTCGTCGACCACGTCGACGAGCAACTCGTTCGTCACCGAGGGGTCGCGCTGGAAGTCGACCACCGCCTGCTGGATGAGCGGGACCAGCGCCGCCAGGCAGGCCCGGGCGTCGGCGTCCAGCCGCTCGCTGAGGATCGCGAGCGGCCCCTGGTAGATCTCGTAGCCGGCGTCGTGGACCAGCAGCGAGGCGACGGGGCGCCCCCAGTCGACCAGCACGTTCTCGTACGTGTACGGCTCGCGGGTGGCGAAGCCCTGCTGGATCAGCGCCCCTCCCTGGGCGATGAAGCGGGTCGGCCGGCCGTCGTAGGTGTCGGCCAGCTGGTCGACGTCGACCAGGTCGGCACCGACCAGGAAGTCGGTGTAGAGCACCCCGGGGGCGTGGCTGATCGTTGCGTCGGTGTCACGGACGTCGTCCCACGACCCGATCTCGTAGGTGTCGGGATCCCACATGATGATCTGGGGGTTGATCTCGAGCGGTGCGACGACGGCCGTGGTCGGGATGTCCTCGTGGTTGGCGATCGCCACGTCGGTGTTGACGTAGCCGAGGAAGACGTCGGGGTCGTCGACCATGATCTCGAGCGGTGTGCGGTCGTCGAGGAACGGACCGCCGGCTCGGATCTCGAGCGTCACCGGCGGCTCGACCTCGTCCTGCTCCTCATCGCCCCCGCCCTCGCTCGCCGCCTCGGGGTCGACGGTTGCCGCCAACGGGCCGCGGAAGTGGCCGCTGGTCGGATCGACGCGACCCTCGCCGGCCGTCAGGTGATACAGCGCCCCGTGCTCGGGCTCGGGGAACCAGTCGGTCTGGATCACGAGCGGATCGGGGCAGCGGCGCAGATCGGCCAGGTCGTCGAGCCGTTCACTGCGGGCCCGACCGTCGATGCCACCGCCGCAGCCGGCGAGGATCAGCATCACGCCGACGGCGGCCACGACGACGTGGCGCTGCATCTTGGTGCCGTTCGTGCGCATCGGGCCGCCCAGGGTTTGACAGGATCAGTGCTCGGCAGCGTTGCCCGCCGCCTTCGCCACGGCCACCACGGGGAACGCCGACCCCACGTTGGCCACCAGCTCGTCGATGAAGGGTAGATGATGATCGGCGACCTGATTGATCAGGGCGAGGTAGCGGGCGGCGGGTGGGCAGCCCTTGCGGGAGCCCCGGTCGCTGGCGAGGACCGTGGCCAGCCGATCGGCGGTCAGCCGCTCGTACGGCGAACAGCCGGCGACCGCAGCCAGACGGAGCGGGCGGTGGCAGGCGTCGGCGATGACCCGGCCGATGGCGCCGGCACCCACGCAGGCAACGAGGGTCGTCGTCCTGGACGGGATGACCGGCTCACCCTCCCGCGGCGCCTTGAACGGACGCTGGCGCGACCCGTCGGCCTCGACGATCACGTGGTCGATGCCAGGCACCTCGTTGAACCAACGATCACAGGTCTCGGGAGCGACGCCCCTTGCCTTGGTGTCGACCTCACGCCGGCGGACCAGCACCGGCCCGGTGCGGTCGAGCGCCGCGGCGACCGCATCGTCGTCCGGTGCCGTCAGCACGGGATAGCCGCCGGTCTGGTCGCGGCCCATCTTGGTCGTCGTGGTCAGGACGGTGCGGCGACCGAGTTGGCGGCCGAGTGTGAACAGCAGCGTCGTCTTCCCACCGCCCCCGACCAGCGACACCAGCTCGTGATCGCCGAGCCCGAGCGCAGCGGCGACGGCGTCGAGGGTGACGGGTTCGATCGTCGCCGTCATCGCCCGCTCGGCCGCCGCTCCCCCGCCAGCCAGGTCAGGACGGCCTCGACGACCCCTCCGCCGACCGCCAGCGCCTTGTCGGAGATCTGGTCGTGGGTGGCGTCGAGGTCGACCCGGGGGTCGACGTCGCCGATCTTGAGACCGGCGGTGACCTCGACCGACTCGGCGATCAGGCCACGGACGACGCCGTCGAAGGGGGCGACGACCGGCGCGCCGGCGACGGTCCCGATCGGTTGGTCGGCGACGACCCGATCGCCGATGGCGACCTGCCATCTGGCCGTGCCGTCGGCCGGCGCCCGCAGCACCCGCTCGCGGCCACGACCGCCGACGGTGCCGGGGGTCCCGGTGTCGGGGGCGGCCGAGCCCTCCCACCAGACCCGGCCGAGGTGGTGCCCCCGCTTCGTCTCGACGACGGCGTGACAGTCGACGCCGGCGGTGAAGCCGGGGCCGAGGGCGACGACGAGCGGAGCGTCATCGATGGTCGTGTCGAGCGGACGCTTGGCCAGCCGGGCGTCGATCACGACGTCGGGAGCGAGCGTTGCGGTGTCGGGCAGCTCGGGGGCGATCAGCACCGGCACGTCGCCGGTGGCGGCGACGGCGGCGGCCGTGGCCCCGTCGTCGACCCGGCGACCGACCAGCCCCTCGACGTCGACGATCCCGTCGGTGACCGCCGTCGACAGGGCGACGGTGCGGCGGACGGTCAGCGGCGCCGCCAGCTCGCACACGACGACCGGCCAACCGGCCCGGGTCAGCCGCCAGGCGACGCCGGTGGCCAGGTCGCCGCCGCCCCGGAGGAGGCAGAGGGGACGATCTGGTGGTGCGGCGGTCGGGCCGTCCGCTGGTGTGCCGGTCATGTGCGGCGCCGGGCCACGACCTGGGCCAGGATGCTGACCGCGATCTCCTCGGGGGTCTCGGCGCCGATCTCGATGCCGATGGGCGACACGATGCGGTCGAGGTCGACGTCGGTGTGGTCGCCGGCGAGGCCGGCGTCGAGGAGGCGGGCCCTGGTGGTGGCCCACCGTCTCGTCGAGCCCATGAGGCCGAGGTAGCCGGCCGGCGAGGACAGGAGGGGCGGGAGCAGTTCGAGATCGAGGTCGACGTTGCGGGTCACCATCACGATCGAGGTTTGGGCGTCGACGCCGCTTGCGGCCAGTGCGGCGTCGATCGGGCCGGTGGCGGTGACCGGCGGTGGCGCCGCAGGGACGGCGTCCGGGTTGCCGGCGCCTGGGTTTCCGGCGTCTAGGTTGCCGGCGCCTGTGTGGCGACCGGCGGCGGGGCCGGTGGCGGGGGCCGCGGCCAACTCGGCGATGGCCTCGGGGCGGTCGTCCCACACGACGGTGCGGAACCCGAGCCAGCGGGCGAGGTCGGCGACCGCCCGGCCGACGTGGCCGGCCCCGACGACGAACAGCAGGGGATCGGGCATGTGGGGCTCCAGGTAGAGGTCGACGGTGCCGCCGCAGACACCGGGGTCACCGCTGGTCGGGTCGACGAGGTCGAAGCTGAGGAGGCGGGGGCGGCCGTCGGCCAGCGCTTCGGCGGCCTCTCTCCGGACCCGGGCCTCCATCTCGCCGCCGCCGACGGTGCCGTCGATCCGGCCGTCGGCGTGGACCAGCATCTTCGTGCCGGGCCGGCGAGGGACCGAGCGGTCGGTGCGGACGACGGTGGCCAGCACCACCGGCTCGCCGCGCTCGATGGCGGCGGCCAGCTCCCGGATGATGTCGTGGCCCATTGGCCCAGGCTATGCGGCCGCCGACGCCGGCCATCGAGTCGACCGGCACGCCGTCCCACCGCTGCGGTACCGTGGAGCCATCGGAGTCCAGGCTCCCCGGAAGCGAACCTGCAACCCGGAGACCGACGACCGTGGAGATCACCGAGAACGACCGACTCGACCTGCGCCAAGCCCTGGCCGAAAGCCTCGGCAGCGAACACCTCGCCAACGTGGCGATGGAAGCCATGCCCCCACTCGACTACGACCAGCTCGCCACCAAGACCGACCTCGACATCCTCGGCCGCGAACTCCGAGCCGAGATGGCCGAGCTGCGGGGTGAGCTGAGGGGTGACCTCGCGTCGAACCTGCGGCTCATGCTCGCCGCTCAGGTCACGACGATGATGATGCTCGGGGCCTGGGTCACGGCGGTGACCTGACGGACCGCGGTCAGGAGCGGGCCCAGAGGCGCGTCGCCTGCTCCCGGGTCGTGGCCTGCAGCTCGTCGATGTCGGCGTCGAGCACCTCGTGGTTGCGGACCCGCCAGCGTCCGGCCACCAGCACGTCACGCACGTGGCTGCCGTTGCGCCACAGCACCAGCTGCTCGATCAGGTTGTGCTCGGTCACCGGCGTCGGGAACCGGGCGTCGACCACCTGCACGTCGGCAGCCCACCCGAGCTCGAGGCGGCCGACCTTCTCCATGCCGAGCGCCTTGGCTCCACCCTCGGTGGCCATGCCCAACACCTGGGCCGCCGGCATCGTCTGCGGATCCCGCAGGCGGGCCTTGTGGATCAGGAACGCCCCCCGCATGACCTCGTAGAGATCGTTGATGTAGCCATCGCTCCCGAGACCGATCGTTGCCCCGGCCGCCGCCAGCTCCGGGATGGGGGCGATTCCGCCACCGACCTCACCGTTGGCCAGCGGCATGTGGGTGATCCGCACGCCCCGCTCGGTCAGCAGCCGCCGCTCGCCTTCGGTCAGCTGCACGCACTGGCTGGCCTGGAACTGCGGACCGGCGATACCGAGCGAGTCGTAGATCTCGACCGGCCGCATCCCCAGGTTGTCCTCGGCCCACTGGCCCTCGAACGTGCCCTCGTTGCAGTGGGCGTGGCTCAGCACGCCCCGCTCGGCGGCCAGGGCGAAGGCCTCGGCGATGAAGTCGGTCGAGCAGGTGAACGTCGTGTGCCAGCACATCAACCCGTCGACCTTGGGCAGGCGCCCCGGCCCGTCGGTCTCCCTGGTACACGAATCGATGAACTCGACGTTCTCGGCCAGCGACCGCTTGGCCACCTCGGCCCCGGCCCGCTCGGTCGCCTCGAAGCTGAGCCGGGCCCGCAGACCCCGCGCCTCGACGATCTCCCGCTGGGCCGACAGCACACCGGGCAGCGCGTTCGGGGCCTCGACGATGTCGTAGAACGACGTCGTGCCCGAGCGCAGCATCTCGACGCAGGCCCAGTTCGTCGCCGCCGTGATCATGTCGACGTCGAGCGCGTCCTCGACCAGCGGCCACCAGTAGTCGGCCAGGAAGCTCCAGAAATCGGTCGGCCCCCCGCCGGCCGGTGCCGGAATCCCGTGGGCCAGGGTGCCGTACGTGTGGGTGTGGGCGTTGACGAAGCCGGGGAGCACGGCGTGGCCCTCCGCATCGACAAGCAGATCGTCCGGGTAGCTCGTGATCAGCTCGGCGTTCGGGGCGATGTCGGTCACCAACCCGCCGGCCGTGCGGACGCCGTACCCGGCCAGGGGAGGCTGGTCGGCCGCGACGATCAACCAGTCCGGGAGAATCAGCATGGTGGCCTCATCGTCACGGAATCATCCTTCCTGAAGACCGGATCCGCCCGCCTCCCGCAGTGCGTTCCAGACCCGCTCGGGGGTGAACGGGAGGTCGTCGATCCGGACCCCGGTTGCGTTCACGATCGCGTTGCGGATGGCCGGGGCGACGCCGTCCTTCGGGATCTCGGCAACGGCCTTTGCCCCGAACGGCCCCGAGTCCTCCATCGTCTGGACCAGGTAGACGACGGTCTCGGGCATCTCGTCGGCCCGGTAGATCTTGTAGGGCCCGAACGAGTCGTTGAGCATCCGCCCGTCGTCGTCGAACGCGAATTCCTCGCAGTGGGCGTAGCCGAGGGCTTGGATCATCCCACCCTCGACCTGTCCCGATGCGGTGATCGGGTTGATGGCCACCCCGCAATCGACGGCCATCACCAGTTTCGTGACGGTGACCTGACCGGTGTCGACGTCGAGCTCGATCTCGGCCATCTGGGCCGCGAACGGCGGCGGGCACTCGGGCGACACGTACGACGACGTGCCCATGATCTGCTCCTGTTCCTGCCAGTGCAGGGAGTCGAGGGCGATCTCCTCCAGCGTGACCGAGCGACCGTCCGGGGCGAACGCCTTGCGGTCCCGCAGCTCGATCGTGCAGGGCTCGTCGACCTCGAGCAGCATCGCCGCCCGCTCCTTGAGCCGCTTGCGCACCGCCTCGGCCGCCTGCAGCGCTGCGGTACCCGAGATGTAGGTGGTCGAGCTGGCGTAGGCCCCGGTGTCAAACGGGGTGACGTCGGTGTCGGAGGAGTAGACCTTGATGTCGTCGAGCGGCACCCCGAGCACCTCGGCCGCGATCTGCCCGAGCACCGTGTCGGCCCCGGTCCCGAGGTCGGTGGCCCCGACCAACATGTTGAACGAGCCGTCGTCGTTGAGCTTGATCGAGCAGCCGCCCATGTCGAGGAACGGGATGGCCGTACCGTGCATGCAGAAGGCGAAGCCGATGCCACGCCGGATGTTGGGCCGGTCGGCCGGGGCCACCCAGGCGGGATCGTCCCGCCGGTGCCACTCGATCTCCCGGCACGCCTGGGCCACACACTCCTCGATGCCGGACGACAGCACCTTCGGGTACTCCTCCAACTCACCCTCGACGACGGCCCGCTCGCCGAGGTGGGGGGCGATGTCCATCTCCGAGCCGACCTTCACCCAGTTGCGGCGCTTGAAGTCGATCACGTCCATGCCGAGACCGGCGGCGACGTCTTCGAGATGGGCCTCCAGCGCGAACTCAGCCTGGGGGGCGCCGTAGCCACGGTAGGCGCCTGGCACCGGGATGTTGGTGTAGACGACGTCGCAGTGGAACCGCTTGTTCGGCGCGTTGTAGGAGGTGAGCCCTCGGAGGCCAGACACGGTCTGGACCGTGTAGCCGTGGGTGCCGTATGGCCCCGTGTTGCCGATGATGTGCAGGTCCTGGGCCACGATCGTGCCATCGGCGTCGACCCCGGTCCGGTAGGTCAGGGTCTGCGGGTGGCGGGTGCGGCTGGAGCGGAACTCCTCGGACCGGTCGAGCTCGAGGCGGACCGGCCGTCTCGTCGCCTTGGCCAGGTGGCCGACGATGTCCTCGATCAGCATCTCCTGTTTGGCCCCGAAGCCGCCACCGATGCGGGGCTTGATCACCCGGATGTCCTTGATGTCCATGTCGAGCAGCGGCGCCACCATTCGCCTGGTGTGGAACGGCACCTGGGTGGCGGTCCGGATGACCATGCGCTCGTCGGCGTCGAGCCAGGCGATCGAGATGTGGGGCTCGATCGGGCACTGCTGGACCTGGTGGACCCGGAACGTCTGCTCGAAGACGTGGTCGGCCGCGGCCATGGCCTCGTCGACGTCGCCACGCTGGGCCGTGATCCGGTGCACGATGTTGCGTTCGGCGTCGAAGATCTCCTCGGTGTCGTCCTCGTCGTGGATCACCGGGGCGCCGTCGGCCATGGCGTCGCGCTCGTCGAAGATCGCGGGCAGGACCTCGTAGGTCACGTCGATCAACCGGACCGCCTCCTCGGCGATCTCGGGGGTCTCGGCCGCCACCACCGCAACCCGGTCGCCGACGTGGCGGACCTTGGTGTCGAAGCTGACCTGGTCGTGTGGGTGGGGGTTCGGCCAGCTCTGCCCGCCGGAGGCGTACTTGATCCGGGGCACGTTCTTGTAGCTGAGCACGGCGTGCACCCCGGGGAGGGCGATGGCCTTCGAGTCGTCGAGGTCGACGATGTCGGCGTGGGCGTGGGGGCTGGTCAGCAGCTTGGCGTACAGCATCCCTCGCAGCTCGATGTCGTCGGTGAAGGCCGGGTTGCCCTTGGCCAACTTGACCGCATCGACCTTGACCTCCGGCTTGCCGACCACCGCCATCTCCGGCACGTCACGCGATGGGATGAGCCGGGGAACCGCCCGCGACGCCTCGGGGATCGGCGACGCCGGGTCGTGGGCAACCGCGTTCGACCCGTCGGTCATCGGGGTGAGCACCAGCGGACCGAAGGCGACGACCTCCTCGCCCCGGAGCATGGCCGCCGCCCGCTGGACGGCCTCGATCGGCTTCACGTATGCCGTCTCCCGGTCGAGGATGCCGGACAGCATGTCGCGGATGGCGTCCTCCGACGGATCGGGGTCCCGCTCCAGCAGGGCGATCGCGCCGAGGATCATCGCCCCGGCCGAATAGCCGGACTGGAAGGCGCCGGTGGCCACGAAGGCGGCCTGGACCGGATGGAGCTCCCGCTCGGTGTTGAGCGACTCGACGGTGGTGACGGTGCGGCCGTCGACCTGGGCCGCCAGCAGCACGTCGGAACTCGCGAGGCGACCGTCGACCAGCACGGCCCCGGCCCCGGTCTCGCCAGACGGCGAGCCGTACTTGACGCTGAACATGCCGTGGCGGCGGAGGAAGGCCCGGAGGCTCTCGCCCGGGGCCACCCGATCGGTCAGGGGGCGGCCGTTGAGCTCGACGGTGATCGTGATCGTCGGGTCGGCGCCGGCATCGGCGGCGTTCGGGCTCGAGGTCGTCGGCTCAGACACGGACGGCCTCCAGGGCTCGGGCCGACAGCACCTCGGCCAGGTGACGACGGTAGGCGGCGCTTCCCCGGAAGTCCCCGGGTGGATCGAGGCCCACGGGCGGGTCAGACGGGTCGACCAGGACCGGCTGATCGGCGACCCCACTGAGAGCCAGCCGAGTCTCGCCTCCCGTTCCGGCTGCGGCGATCGCAGCCACGATCGGCACGTCGGCCGGGGTCCTCCCGGTGGCGGCGACGGCCCCCGAGCCGGTCACGTCGACGGTGACGGCGGTGACGAGCGACCCGGGGGTCAGACCCGAGGCCAGGACGTCGGTCAGCGGGCGCCCGGGCGGACCGGTGGCCGCATGGCCGGCCAGCTCGACGATGGCGTCGGCGGCCAGCAGGCCGGCCAGCAACGCACTCTCCCCGCCCCCGGCGGCGACCGTCCCGCCGACGGTGGCCAGGGTCCGCAGCGTCGATGGCAGCTCACCCCGGGCGAGGCCGGCGAGCCACGCCGGCAGGAGTCCGTCGGCATCCGTCACTACACGGTCGGCCAGACGATCGAGAGTGACCATGGCCCCGAGGCGGAGCCGCCCGCCTGCGGTCGGCTCGATGCTGTCGAGCCCGAGAGCCTGGAGGTCGACGACCTCGATCGCCGGCGGTTCCCGGTCCGCGTTGAGGATCGTGCCGCCGGCCAGCGCCGTGCGGCCGGGCCCAGCCAGCAGCTCGATGGCCCCGTCGAGGTCCTGGGGTCGATGGTAGGCGGCTACCTGGGCCACGCGATCTCCGTCCTGCTCGCTGGTGAGGTTTGGCGGACGCCCAGACTACTCGCGTGTCGGGCCGGGCTCCGGGGCCGGACGACGGTCAGACCGGAGGCGGCTGGCCACGTCGACCGAGGCGAACACCCGACGGGCCGCCGCATCGGCCGCGGCGAGCAGGCGGCCCTCGTCGAGCATCGTCAGCCGGCCGTCGTCGATCACGATCCGGCCGTCGACCACCACGTGGCTGACGTGCGCCGGTGTGGCCGTGTAGACCAGGGCGCTGGCCACCCGATGGACCGGGGCGGTGAACACCGATCGCAGATCGACCACGACCAGGTCGGCCAGGCGGCCGACCTCGATCGCTCCGAGCTGGTCGGCCTGGCCGAGCGCCCTGGCCCCGCCGAGGCAGGCCATGGCCAGGCAGTCCTCGGGCTGCAGCGCCACCGGGTCGAGGTGGTTGACCTTCTGCAGCAGCACCGTGGCCTTCATCGCCTCGAAGAGATCCTGGCGGTTGTTGCTCCCCGGTCCGTCGCTGGCCAGCGCAACCGGGATCCCCCGCTGGCGCATCTCGAGGACTCGAGCCACCCCCGACGCCAGGTACATGTTCGAGACGGGGCAGTGCACGACGACCGACCCACGCTCGGCCACGAGGTCGAGCTCGTCGTCGTCGAGCCACACGCTGTGGGCCAGCTGGGTGTCGGGCCCGAGCACCCCGAGCCCGTCGAGCCACGGGACGTGGCGGACGCCTCGCTCCTCCAGGCTCATCTCCACCTCGACCCGGGTCTCGGCGCAGTGCACGTGGGTGCCGGCGCCCCACGAGCGGGAGGCGGCAACCGTGTCGATCATCGCCTCGTCGGAGCAGCCCCACGGGATGAGCGGCGCCAACTCGACCCGGATCCGGTTGCCGTCGTGGCCGTGCCAGCGGAGCCGGGTCCGCTCGGCCCGGTCGAGCACGGTGGCGGCCGACTCGGTCAGGCGGGGCTCGTAGTTGCGGTCGGCCCAGCCCCGGGCCAGGAGGAAGCGGATGCCGGTGCCGTCGGCGGCCGAGCACACGGCGTCGTCGATGGCCTCGGCCCCACCGCCGTCCGCCGGATGGATGTACTGGTGATCGATGACCGAGGTGGCGCCCGTGCGCAGGTTCTCGACGAGTCCGAGCAGGGCGGCGAGCCGAGCCGAGGTGGCGTCGAGGTGGACGGCGCCCGGCCAGATGCAGTCCCTGAGCCAGTCGAGGAGGGCCTTGTCATCGGCCAGGCCCCGGAAGAACGTCTGGAACAGGTGGGTGTGGGCGTTGACCATGCCCGGCATGACCGCCCGACCGGTTGCATCGATGTGATGCCCGGCGAGGGCCCGGACCTCGGCCGGGGCCGGACCGGGGCCGACCCCGGCGATCCGGTCGTCGACCACGTGCACCCAGCCCGGATCGTGGATCGTGAACGGTCCGACGGCAGGGTCCCGGTCGACGGTGACGACGGCGCCACCCTCGATCAGCAGGCCTCGGTCCGGTCGCTCGGGCCGGGTCACCTCGACATCGGACGTTGGCTCCTCGCTCGATGCCACCGCCGCTCCCGTCGTCTCGTCCATCGCTGCGACGGTAGTGAGCCGGCGGGCCGAGGCGGGTGTCCGTCGGTTGAACGGTTCCGGCGGACACCGGACGTGTGGCCCAGAACCACCGGCCTCAACCGCCCCGGACGGCCTCCCCGTCGAGTAGGCCGGCCAGCGCGCCGAGGAAGTGGCGCCAACCGACCTCGTGCTCGGCGGCCGATGAGGGCGGCAGGTCCCGGTGCACCAGTTCGAGGCGGGTGACGGCGTCGTCGCCGATCGATCCGAGCGTGATCTCGACCGTGCTCGACTCGGGCTCCAGGCCGAGCAGCCCGCCCTCCCAGCCGTACCGGAAGACGACCCGGGTCGGCGGGTCGAGCTCGACGAATCGGCCGACCATCGTCGCCCCGTTCTCATGGGTCCAGCGGAGGATGCCACCGGGTCTCACGTCGGCCTCGACCTCGACCGCCATCCACCGCAGGAGCCCGTCCCGCTCGGTGAGATGACGGAAGACGACCTCGGGCCTGGCCTCGATCTCGACCTCGTAGCGCAACTCGGTGCTCACCGGTCCTGTACCTCCTCCTCTTCAGCGGCCACTTTCAGGGCGTCAAGGGCCGGCAGCCAGAAGCCGTCGAGCTCGCGCCGGAGTCGAGCCAGACCATCTGGGTCGACCCGGTAGAGCCGGCGGGGGCCGTCGGCCCGGACCCGGACCAGGCCGGCGTCCCGCAGCACCCGGAGGTGCTGGCTGGTGGCCGGCTGCGACAACCCGGTCCGCTCGACCAGGTCCGCCACCGCTCGCTCGCCGTCGAGCACGAGGCGGAGCATGGCCCTCCGCTGAGGGTGGGCGATGGCCTCGACCGGATCCTCCACGACACCAACCGTAGCATGACATGCAGCTTTTTGCATATAAGCTGTTTTGCATGGCAAACCCGACGAACGAGGTCGACGAGTGGTTCCGGGACCGGGCCAACCCGATGGAGGACGCAATGCAGCGGGTGCGCCACATCGTGCTCGGGGTCGACGACCGGATCACCGAGACGATCAAGTGGCAGACGCCGACCTTCGTGTTCAACGGCAACATCGCCAGCTTCTCCCCGGCGAAGAAGCTCGTCAGCCTCATGTTCCACCGGGGGGCCGAGATCCCGGGCGATCACCCGGCGCTCGATGGCGACGGCCGCCTGGTCCGGACGATGCGCTTCGCCGACGTCGACGACGTCGAGGCCAAGCGGGGGGACCTGGAGGCGGTGATCGCCGCCTGGTGCGCCCTGGTCGAGGAGCGCTAGTGGTGTGTCGCCGGACAAGCGATTGGGGTTCGGCGAGAGATCAGCGGTCCTGGCAAGGACGCAGGAGGAAGCCTCACTCGTGAGTGTGAGGCGACGACGAGGACGCAGGCAGGGCCGTTGAGATCCGGCGAGACCCGGTTGATCGTTTCGGCGACACACCGCTAGGAAGGAACGGTGAGCTCGGCACCGACGGCACTGGTGATCGGCGGTACCGGACCGACCGGACCCGGCGTGGTCAACGGCCTGCTCGACCGCGGC
>JBCCVL010000008.1:0-60191 GCA_039195375.1 Actinomycetota bacterium | reverse complement strand
CTTGTCGAGCCCAATGAGTCAAACGGGCATTAGCGTGCACAACGAGCCTCCCGGCAGCTGTAGTTGGTAGAAGAACCACAGCCTCCCCGGGAGGCTCAACTCATCGGTGGACCCGCGCTAACAACGTCCGTGGTCAATACACCTAGGCAGCGACCCGCCGTGCTCAGGGCTCGAGGCCGGGCTCGATACCGATCCCGGGATCGGGGGCGGCCTCGATGAGGCGCATCACCCGATCGCAGCCCCGGATCCGCACCCCGAGGGTGTCGGCCTCGACCACGAGCGGTCGCGGGCCACGACCGGACGACGTCACGTCGACGAGGCGGGCGCCCCGGAAGGCGACGACGTGCTCCCACAGGCAACCCTCGGGCACGGCCCACGTCCCGGGGGCGAGGTCGCCGACCCAGTAGTCGCCGTCGCCGGCGGCCACGAGCGGTTCGGCCAGCGGCACCCACGGCGCCCACTGCCGGCACTCCAAGGTCGGGCGGAACAGGTCGGGCTCGACCGGGTTGAGCGACACCAGCAACCGACCGGACGACAGACGATCCTGCCCGATCAGCCGCTCGTCGTCCTTGACGAAGCGACGGAGCTCGTAACCACAGTCCTCGACGTCGAGGGGTGCGGCGTACAGGCCCGGCTCGATCCATCCGGTCGGGGCCAGGCTGTCACCCGGGACGAGATCGGTCTCCGGCGGATAGTCACCGTCGACGTCGAACGAGTCGAAGAGGTCAGGCGTGAGGGTCTCGGCCGCCTCCTCGGCGGTGGTGACCAACAGCGTGCGCGAATCGTTGCCGGGAACGGCGGCCAGGAATCGGGGCGGCGCGCCGTCGGCATCGACCGGCGACGTCGGCTCATCCTCGGGCTCGTCGGACCGGGACCGGTCCTCGTCGCCACCGTCGGGCGGGCCGTCGAACGAGCCGTCGGACGGGTCGTCGGATGCGGGCTCGACGGGCGAGCCGTCGAACGAGCCGTCGGACGGGTCGTCGGATGCGGGCTCGACGGCCTCGTCTGCGGTCGACGGCGTGGTGGCGCCGGCGTCGGTGGTCACCGAACGATCGAAGACCTGGACCGCCCACACGACGAGGGCCGCCACGAGGCTGACGCCGATGATCCGCAGGACCCGATCCATGCAGACCCGATCGGTCGGTCGGCCCGGCCGTTGAGGGTCACCGGTGGGCCGATCGGCCCGATTCGGGCGCCCCGCCGATGATGGTCGCCCCGGCCGGAGCGGCGCCGGCCCGACCGGCTCCGTCGACCGCCCTGGCTACCCTGCGAGGCGATGAGTGACACGACCGACGCCCTCCATCCCTCGGCCAGGCGGGTCGCCGACTGGGCGGCCTCCCGCGGCCTGTCCCTCGACGTGCGGGCCTACCCCGACGACGGTGCCCGCACCGCCGAGGATGCGGCGTCCGCCGTCGGCTGCACCGTCGACCAGATCGTGAAGTCGATGATCTTCGCCGCCGACGGTGCGCGTGGACCGGAGCTGGTGCTGGCCCTGACGAGCGGAGCCAACCAGGTCGACGCCGAGGCGCTTGCCGCGGTTGCCGGCGTCGATCGCTGCGGCCGGGCCGACCCGGAGGCCGTGCGGGAGGCCACCGGCTACGCGATCGGTGGGGTGCCACCGTTCGCCCACCGCACGGCCCTGCGCACGTGGGTCGACCCCCACCTGCTGACCTTCGACGAGGTCTGGGCGGCTGCCGGCACCCCTCGCCACGTGTTCCCGATCAGCCCGGAGGCCCTCGTCGACCTGACCGGGGCCGAGCCGGCGCAGTTCGCCCGGGCCTGAGCGGTTCCGGCCGGAGGAACGGGTCAGCGCCGACGATGGCCGAGCGGGATGCCGGCTATCCGGCGAGCGACAACGAGTCAGACGACCAGCCGACCGTCGGGGTCGGCCCCCATCCACGGCCCTGGCCGGACGACCCGCGGCTCGACCCGGAGCTGCTGGAGGGCGGCGATCGCCGCAACGTGGTCGACCGGTACCGCTACTGGTCGATCGAGGCGATCGTCGAGGACCTCGACCCCCGCCGCCACGACTTCCACGTCGCCATCGAGAACTGGCGCCACGACCTCAACATCGGCACCGTCGTCCGCACCGCCAACGCGTTCCTGGCCGCCGAGGTCCACATCGTCGGCCGCCGGCGCTGGAACCGGCGGGGGGCGATGGTCACCGACCGCTACCAGCACGTCCGCCACCACCCGGAGCCAGACGACCTCGCACGCTGGGCCGACGACGCCGAGCTGCCGCTGATCGGCATCGACAACCTGCCCGGCTCGACCCCGCTCGACGCCCAACCGCTCCCCCGCCGATGTGTCCTCGTCTTCGGCCAGGAGGGGCCGGGCCTGTCCGAGGCGATGCGACCCCACCTCCTGGAGTGTCGGTCGATCCCCCAATTCGGGTCGACGCGCTCGATCAATGCCGGCGTCGCCGCCGGGATCGCCATGTACGCATGGATCTCCCGGCACGGGAACGACGAACCCTCCGGCCAGTAGACCGGAGGGTTCGTCCGTCCTCGATCGGCTGGCGCCGCTAGACGATCCGGAATTCGATCCGGCGGTTCTCCTGCTGGGCCTCCGGATCGTTCTCGTCCGGCGACACCTTGAGGCGACGCTCACCGAAGCCGACGGCGGTCAGGTCGTTCTCGACACCACGGGCCCGCAGCTCGGCCAGCACGGCCTGGGCTCTGGCCTCGCTCAGGGTCTGGTTGCCCTCGTCGCCACCGATCGAGTCGGTGTGGCCACCGATCTCCAGGGCGACGTCGGGGTTCTCGTTGAGCAGCTCGGCCGCCTCGTCGAGGATCGGGGCCGACTCGCCCTGGACGATGGCGCTGCCCGAGGCGAACTGGATCGGTTCGAGCGAGTTGAGCGCAGCCTCGAGATCGCTCGACTCCTCGAGGGTGAAGCCGCTCGTGTCGCCGAGCTCGACCCCGTCGAGATCGGCGAAGGCCTCGACGACCTGGTTGTAGAGGACCGGGTCGGTCATCGACCCGCCGATGGTGACGGTGGCCGGCGGGGTCGCCGCCGCGTCGACCACGAGCTGGTCGTCGACCTGCTCCTCGGAGTAGACGGCGACCGCCCGGGAGACGATGGCGTCACGGGTGGCCTCGTCCGGGACCGTGCCGGACAGGACGATCGAGACCTGGGCGGCCGTCACGTCGACCGCGGCCTCGGCGCCGGCGGCCACGACCAGACCCGTTGCGTCAACCGCATCGACGTTCGGCTGACCCTCGACCTGGGCGATGAGAGCATCACGGGTGGCCTCGTCCGGCACCTCGCCGGTCAGGACGACGGTGTTGCCGTCGCCATCGGCACCGAGCCCCGGGACCTCGCCGTCGAGCAATGCCTGGATGGCGGGGAGGTCTGGCAGGGCCGGGGCGGCCTCCTCCTCTTCCGGCTCCTCGGCCTCCTCCTCCGGCTCGGCCTCGTCGTCCTCGGTGGCGTCAGCGGTGTCCTGATCGGCATCGGCCGCCACCTCATCGGTGGCCACCACACCGGTGTGGTCGTCGCTGATGGTCGGCCAGATCAGACCGATGGTCAGGATGGCGATGCCGACGGCGAACGCCAGCAGCGCCGGCAGCTCGTCCGGGCCCTCGTCGGCCAGGGCGACCCCGCCGCCGCGGTTCCCGCCGCTCGCCGCTGCGTCGCCGGTCGCTCCGCGGTCGGGTTCCTCATCCGTGGTCGCCTCTGCCATGGGGGGCAGTGTGCCAGGGATTCGCTCGGTTGCGGCCGGTTGATCACACCATTCGAATCGGCGACGCAGATCGTTCGCCGGTGGCTGGCGCCGCCGCGGAACCGGAGCGTCAGGACGACGCCGCGGCCGGGCGCCGCAGCCGGGAAACGACCAGCTCGATCGCCACCACGACGCCGATCAGCAGGCTGAACACCACCAGCGCCCGGAAGATCTGACCGACGATCGGGGGCCGTCCGGAATCGTCGATCGTGGTCAGCTCGACGGCGAAGGCGTCGATCGCAGCCGCCGGTTCGTCGAGGGCCCTGGCCGCGTCGAGCGCCCGGGGGCGGGCGGACGACAGGTCCTCCAGGACGTAGGCCTCGACCGGACCGTCGAGCGGGAAGACGAGCGCGACCTCGGCCTCGGTCTTCTCCTGGATCCGGCGAGCGAAGGCCTTGGCCGACGGCTGGGGGTCGCGGGGCACGACGACGACGAGGTCGAGGCCGCGATCCTGGGCGTCGGCCACGGCGGCGACCAGCGTGGCCTCGTCGACGTCGTTTCGTCCGAACCCGACGAACACGCCGTCGTCGACCAGACCATCGGCCACCCGGGTCGGGCTCTCGGCCGACGCCGCTCCGCCGAGCCCGAGCCCGACCCCGAGCAGGAAACCGAGCAGGAGGCCGACGGCGGCGAGGGTCGGCGCGACCGACCGCAGCGGCGACCGCCTGCTGGCGGTGGCGTCGACGGCGGGTCGGGAGCGGGGCATCGCCACCATTCTCGCACGCCCCCGACGGAACCGGGCGCGGCGTCGAGCCGCGCATGCCCCGGTCGCCAACAGCGAACGCTGCGCCGACGGTTTCGTCAGCCCAGGAGGAAGCGGCGAACCCGGTCGAGGTGGGGGTCGGACACGGCGAGGAAGGCGTCGAAGGCCTCGGCCTCCTCGTCGAGGTGGCCGTCATGTCGGTCACCGTCCGGCTCGATGACCAGATCGGGACCGGCGGGGGCCCGCGAGTCGAGCTGGGTGGTCAGGTCGAGCACCCGGGCCCGGAGGAGGGCGTTCTCGGTCTCCAGCTCGCGGATCCGGTCGAGGTCGAAGGGGTCGGAGTCGGCCCAGCTCCGGTCGCTGCGGGTCTTGCGCTTCGAGAAGGTCACCCGGGTCTTTCGGCCCATGTCGCCGCGGCTTGAGCGGTCGGGGGCATCGCCCCGAACAACGCCAGGCCGACCGGGCAGCCCGCTGTCCGCGGGGCCGGACGCCGACGGCGCCGTGTCCCCGCTTGCGCTAGTGGCCGAACATCATCATCCACTGCTCGACGGTCTTCGGCTTGTAGACCACGTTCATCGCCCGGGTCTCGCCCATCGACTTCGACGGCTCCGGCGAGTAGAGGTGACCGGGGAACAGCACGGCATCGTCCGACACCTTGGCCAGCCGGGTGTTGAGCGAGTGGTACAGCTCCTCGGCATCACCGCCCGGCAGGTCGGTGCGGCCGCACCCGTCGACGAAGAGCGTGTCGCCGGCGACCAGGTGGTCTCGGACCAGGAAGCACTGGCTGCCCGGCGTGTGACCGGGGGTGTGGATCAGCTCGATGTCGATCTCGCCGACGGTCACCACGTCACCGGAGGCGTGGCCGATGAGCTGCTCGGGCCCGAGCCCGGTGGTCTTGGTGACGAACTCGACCTCCGGGGCCTGGAGGTGCACCGGGATGTCGAACCGGTCGAGCAGGGCGGCGACGCCCTCCAGCTGATACCCCATCATGTTCCCGCCGAGGTGGTCGGCGTGGTAGTGGGTGCCGAGCACCCCGACCGGGGTCATCCCGTCGGCCTCGAGGATCGAGACCAGCCCGGCCACGTCGTAGGCCGGGTCGACCAGCACCGCCTCACCGGTCTGCCGGTCGCCGATGGCGTACGCGAAGTTGACCATCTGGCGGGCGATCATGTCGTCGGTGGCGAAGTCGCGGCCGCTGAGCAGCTGGCGGAAGTAGAGACGGTCGTCCATGACCCGACTCTAGGACCCAGGTGCTGGCGACGCGAAGGTGGAACCCGGCGGCCGGGTGGGCCACACCCGCCGGTCCTGGATCGACGGGTCGGCGGAATCGCCGGTCGGCCGGGCGTCGGCCCTGCCTAGGCTGGGCCCGTGAGCCAGGACATCGAGCACCAGCCAGCCGACCCGTCGAGGATCGCCTACCTCGGTCCGTCCGGGACCTTCACCGAGCAGGCGCTGGTCAGCCAGACCGACCTGGCCGCAGCCGAGCTGGTGCCGTACCCCAAGTTCGTCGACGTGCTCGACGCGACCTCGAGTGGCGACACCCAGATGGGGTTCGTCGCCATCGAGAACGCCATCGAGGGCACGGTCAACATCACCCTCGATGCGCTCGCCTTCGACCACGAACTGCTGATCCAGCGTGAGGTCGTGCTCGACATCCAGCTCGACCTGGTGGCCAGGCCGGGCACATCGATCGACGACGTCACCGCCGTGTTCTCCCACCCGGTCGCCAACGCCCAGTGCCGCCAGTTCCTCCACAAGGAGGTGCCGGCGGCCGAGGTGAAGGCGGCCAACTCCACCTCGGAGGCGGCGGTGATGGCGGCAGACGACCGGACGATCGCCGCCCTGGCACCGGCTCTGGCCGCCGATCGCTACGGGCTGGAGACGCTGGCCGCCGACGTGGCCGACCACCCCGGCAACCAGACCCGGTTCGTGCTCGTGGCCCCGTCCGGCGTGCCGGCCCGGTCCGGCCACGACAAGACGACCGTCGTGCTGAACCAGCGAGAGGACCGCCCCGGTTCGCTCGTCGCCATCCTCCAGGAGTTCGCCGCCCGTTCGATCAACCTGTCCCGGCTGTCGTCTCGCCCGGTGAAGACCGCGCTCGGCAACTACTGCTTCATCGTCGACATCGACGGCCACATCGACGACGAGCTCCTGGCCGACTGCCTGCGGTCGATCCGGGCCAAGCTGGCCGACATCAAGTTCCTCGGCAGCTACCCGGCCGAGGGCAAGGGCTCGACCGAGACCCGGCTCGAGGTCACCACCGCCTGGGCCGAGGCCGACCGCTGGCTCGACGGCATCCGCTCCCAGATCGCCCGCTGAGCCGCCGCTGACCGGTTCCTCGGTCCGCCGCGTCCGCCGACCCGTGGCCCACTCGGCGGCGACCAACTATGGTCCTGCGTCATGACCGAGAGTGTCTACAATGTGGTGGAACTGATCGGCACCAGCGCCGAGTCGTGGGAGAAGGCAACCGCCAACGCCGTGGCCGAGGCGTCGAAGACGTTGAGCGACCTCCGGGTGGCCCGGGTGATCGAGCAGGACGTCACGATCGACGACGGGCAGGTGGCGCTGTTCCGGTCGAAGATCCGGCTCTCGTTCAAGCACGAGTCCGAGGGCTGACGTGACCGAGTCGCCCGCTCAGGCGACGGTCGACGAGCCGGTCTATCGGGTCGTCCGCCTGGTGTCGACATCCGGCCGGACGTGGGAGGAGGCGGCCAGGCGCGGCGTGGCCGAGGCGGCCAAGTCGAACCCGGGCCTGGCAACGGCCAAGGTGGTCGAGGCCGACACCCTGATCGCAGACGGCGACGTCGTCCGCTACCGGCTCAAGCTGGAGCTGGCGGTGCGGGTCGACCGGGAGCGACCGAGCCCGGTGGCCGGCGAGGCGCCCGTCCAGGTCACCCGCCATTTGATCGTCGCCAATCGGACTCTGGCCGGCGACATCATCCCCGCCCTCGTTGCCGAACGGGCGGCGGCGGGACCGGCCGAGTTCCACCTGCTCGTGCCGGCGACGCGATCGAAGGAGACCCAACGGCTGCTGACCGGCGTCGCCGATCCGATGTCGGGTTACACCGTCGTGTCACCCGAGGACCTCGCTGCTGCCCGGGTCCGTGACCGGGAACGGGCGGAGGAGCGGCTGGCGTCGTTCCTGGTCCGTCTGGCCGACCACCGCCAGTCGCTGACCAGCGAGGTGGCCGGTCACGACCCGTTCGCGGCGATCGGTCGTGTCCTCGAGCGGTCGAGCTTCGACGAGATCATCGTCTCGACCTCGCCCCCCGGCATCTCCCGCTGGCTGCGGATGGATCTGCCGAGCCGGGTCGAGCGGTCCTACGGGCTCCCCGTCGTCGTCGTCCACCCCCCGGGCCAGTAACAGAAACTCGGGGTTTTCTCGCGACAAACCCCTGTGCCCGGCCGTCATCACGGGCATGGAGACGATGCGGCGCGACCCGATTGGCGACGATGACGACGACAAGCTGATCCCGGAGTGGGGAGCCAGGGCCGACGACCAGATCATCTGGGCCGGGCTGGCGGTGTTCGCCGCCGTGTTCCTCCTGGCGTTCGGCTGGGACCGCTGGTTCGGCGGTGACGACGCATCGGTCGACACCGACGATGCCGTGACCGCCGTCGTCGACGACGTCACCGGCGCCGCGACCGGAGGCGACCTCGATCTGGGCGACGGTGCGACCGCCGGAGCGATTGCCGCTCCGGCCCTGGTCGAGCAGACGACGACCACCACCGAGGCCACCACGACGACGACCGAGGCGACCACCACGAGCACGACCGAGGCCCCGACGACCACCGTCGCCGCCGGGCCGGCCGTCGGCAACGTGCAGGCCGCCGTCGACCCCCTTCCCGGTGCGATCGTGGCCGGACTCGACGGGGCCGACGTGACCCTGGCCGGCTTCGTCGCCGACTCGGCTGAGGAAGCGGCGGCGATCGACGCCGCAGCCGCCGTCGACGGCGTCGAGTCGGTGACCAGTGAACTCGTGCTCCTCGAGCCCGCCGTCGCCGAGGTGCTGGCCGACCAGGGCGTCGTCGTCGCCACCGTCGACGGCGTGGGAACCGAGATCGCCGTCGCCGGTACCCTCCAGTCGGAGGCCGACCGGGCGTCGACGATCGCCGCTGCCGGCGACGTCGACGGCGTGACCGCCATCATCGACCAGCTCGACGTGAGCGTGGCCGATGCGCTCAACCAGCTCCCGACGATCCCCTTCCGGACCGCCTCGGCCGAGATCCTGACCGACGGCCGGACCATCGTCGCCGAGGCGGCTGCGCTGATCGCCGAGGCCGGACCGGACGCCACCTTCGAGGTCCAGGGCTACACCGACGTCCGGGGCGACGACGCCCGCAACCTGACGCTGAGTCGGGAACGGGCGGCGGCGGTCGTCGATGCCCTCGTGGCCGCCGGCGTCGACGCCGGGTCACTTACCGCCGAGGGGTTCGGCGAGACCGAGCAGTTCGGCGAGGGCGACAGCCCGGAGGCGCTGGCCGCCAACCGGGTGGTGAGGTTCGTCCAGATCGGCTGATCGCCGGGCTGGACACCGGGTGGACCGGGGCCAGGGCGAGGCCCCGGTTCCCTCCGGTGCAGTCGGCTGGGATCCCTCCCCCAGCAGCGGCCGGGTCGGGCTGACGATCGGTTCCCACGGGTGATGGGGAATCGGTCGGCCCGGCCGTGACTCGTTGTCGTCTGGCTGGCTGGCCGAGCTCGGGCGAGCGGGGCCGGTCGGCCGGTCGGGATCAGGCGGCGGTCTCGGCTGGGGTCCCGTCGAGTGCCTGCACCATCCCGGCCTTGGCCTTGTCGCCGATCCGGTTGAAGATCGGCTGCAGCAGCGGGTTGGCCAGGGTGAGCAGGCCGTGGAGGGTCAGCTCGGCATCGTAGGTGACCAGGGAGCCGTCCTCGGTGGCCTCGACGGTGATCGTGTCGAGCGACTCGATGAACTTGGTCTTCGCTCGGGCCACCATCCGGTTCGGGCGGTCGAGCTCCTGCACCTTGTACCGCAGGGTGGTGGTGCTACCGCCGAGGCCCTTGACCGTCACGTCGACGGCTCGGGGCGGGTCCATCTCGGTGCCGTCGACGGGGACGGCCTTGACCACGCCCGGGTCCCACAGGGCGAAGTTGGTCATGTCGGCCATGTAGTCGAAGGCCTCTTCGGGTGACCGGGGGCTGTTGATGCGGGCGACGTAGCGAGCCATGTTGGTCATTGTCCCCCACGTCGGCCGCCGACGGGCCAACCGGGGCTCGAAGCGGCGAGGCCGCTCAGATCGAGGCGATGGCGTCGGCCACCTCGGCCACCAGTTTCACCGCGTCGTCGACCACCGGACCGAAGCTGAGGAACCCGTGGGGCATCCCGTCGTAGCGGTGGAGGGTGACGGGGACCCCGGCCGCTCGCAGCCGCTCGGCGTACGCCTCGCCGTCGTCGCGGAGTGGATCGTGCTCGGCGGTCACCACCAGCGCAGGGGCCAGGCCGCCCAGGTCGTCGGTGAGACCGGGCGACATCAACGGCGAGGCGTTGTCGCCACCGGTCCGCGAGTTGTCGCGGAAGTAGTCGAGCACCGGCCGCTCCAGGATCGGGGCGTCGGCGTTCTCCGCATACGACGGGTAGAGCTCCATCGCCTCGTCTCGCACGTCGGTGGCGGGATAGATCAGCACCTGCAATGCAAGCGGCCGGCTCTCGTCGCGGGCCAGCTGGGCCAGCACGGCCGAGATGTTGCCGCCGGCCGAGTCGCCGCACACCACCATCCGATCGGGGTCGGCGCCGAGCTCGGCTGCATGGTCGGCCGCCCAGGTGAAGGCCGCAAAGGCGTCGTCAACCCAAGCCGGCCGGGTCTGGCCCGGTCCGTAGGCGTGCTCGGGACCCATCCGGTAGTCGACGGCCACGATCGTCGCCCCCGACTGGGCGGCGATGGCCCGGCACTCCCGATCGTGGGAATCGAGCCCACCGATGCAGAAGCCGCCGCCGTGGGCGAACACGACCAGCGGTCGGCTCCCGCCGTCGCGTCCCTCGGCCCGGTAGATCCGGATCGGGATCGGTCCGTGCGGCCCGTCGATCGAGCGGTCCTCGGACGGCGTGGCGTGGCCGAGGTCGCCCATGAAACCAGGCATGGCCTCGTACACCTGGCGGGCGGCCTCGATCGGCAGCTCGTGGATGCGGGGCCGGTCCGGCCGTTCCATCGCCGCCAGCAACTCGACGATCTGGGGGTGCAGCGTCATGGCGCCATCATGTCCAGATCGGCTCCGCCGTCGCCAGCCGGATGCGACCCCGACGCTGATCGACCACCCCCGTTGCCGTCATTGGCTATGGTTCAAGCCGGTATCGGTGCCGCCCGCTGCCGGACATCGGCCCCCGTCGAAGTAGTCCCCCAGAGGAGGAAGCACTCCATGACCGATTCAGGAAGCTCGCAGCCGCCCGGCTGGTACTACGCCCAGGGCGACCCGCCCGGCACCCAGCGGTACTGGGACGGCGCGCAGTGGCAGGGGGCTCCCCAGGCCACCGCGCCGGCCACGCCGTCGGCCGAGCCGGGCTACAACCCGATGATGAGCGGCGGACGCCGGCGGGCCGACGCCGGCAAGCGCTTCATCGCCTACCTGATCGACGTCGCCATCATCATCGGCATCTACATCGTCGGGCTGATCCTGATCGCCATCGGCAGCGGCATCTCCGACGGTCTCGGCGCCGTGTTCTCCGTGTTGCTGGCCATCGCCTACATCGGCTACGCCATCTACAACTTCCTGTATCTCCAGGGCACGACCGGCCAGACGATCGGCAAGCGCATGCAGGGCATCACCCTGCTGCGTCAGGACAACGGGCAACCGGTCGGCATCGGCATGGCCTTCGTCCGGGGCATCCTCCAGGCGATCTTCGCCATCCCCTGCTACCTCGACCACTGGTGGATCCTGGTCGACGAGGACAACCAGCGACTGTCGGACAAGGTCCTGAAGTTCCACGTGTACGACGCCTAGCACCGTCGACGCATCCGCTGATGGGCCCGTCCCCCCGGGGGCGGGCCCGTTCGCGTCCGGCGCGAGGTCACCCGGACGGGATCAGAACGGCGGGGCCAGGTAGGCCGGTCCGGCGACGGCACCGGAGGCCAACCGAACCACCCAGATCGCCACCGCCAACGCCAGGTTCGCCAGCAGCACCCGCTGGACGAGCGGCCGCCAGCGGCGGAGATCGCGGCCTCGGCGTCTGGCGATCCCGGCCACGACGGCACCGATCGCCACCTGCAGCGCGAGGATCGGGACGAGCGGGTGGCGGGCCCAACTGCCGGCGACGTCGCCCCGCAGGAGCGCGCCGGCGGCCCGCGTCCCGCCGCACAGCGGGCAGTCGCCCCCGGTGCACCGGCGGTACGGGCACAACACGACGCCCTCGTCTGACCCGAGGGCCGCGGCGAGGGCGACGGCACCGAGCACGGCAGCGACCGGGCGGAGCCGATCGGCCGCCCACCCGGGCAGGGCCGCGGCGGCCGTCACCGAGGGGGACGTCATCGGCTGCACCGGCGCTGGGGCATGGGTCCAGTCTGCCCGACGATTGCTATCGTCCGCCCGATGGAGCAGCGAACAACGGCCCCGCCCGCCGGTGACCTCGCCGAGCCGTCCGCCGGCTACGGCGTCGACTCGATGGCGGGCACCCTCCGGCGGGTGGCGATGCGGCGCCCGGGAGCCATCCTCACCGCCGACCATCATCGCTGGCACTACGCCAAGCCGGTCGACGCCACGGCCCTCACCGCCCAGTTCCAGGCGTTCGTCGACCTCGTCGGGGGCGACGGGGCCGAGGTGGTCTGGCTACCGCACGACGCCGACGACGACCTGGCCGATTCGGTCTTCACCTACGACCCCTCGTTCGTGGTGCCGGGCGGCGCCATCGTCATGCGCCCGGGCAAGCCGCTCCGGTCAGGCGAGGCCGCCCTGCACGATGCGTTCTACGCCGAGGCCGGCATCCCCGTGCTCGGCCGGATCGAGAGCCCCGGCCTGATCGAGGGCGGCGACTGCTTCTTCCTCGACGCCGCCACCATCGCCGTCGGCCGCGGCTTCCGGACCAACCGGGCCGGCATCGAGCAGCTGCGGGCGATCGTGGAGCCGACCGGGATCTCGGTGGAGGCGTTCGACCTGCCGTACCACAACGGCCCCGAAGCGTGCCTGCACCTGCTGTCGGTCATCAGCCCCCTCGACACCGACCTCGCCCTCGTCCACGCCCCGCTGCTGCCGACCCCGTTGTGGGAGCGTCTCGTCGAGCTCGGCTGGGAGTTGTTGGTGGCGCCGGCCGAGGAGTTCGAGGCGAGCAGCGGACTCAATCTCAACGTGCTGGCCACCGCGCCACGACGGGTCATCGCCATCGACGGCTTCCCCGGTACCCGGGCGCTGATGGTCGATGCAGGCTGTCGGGTCGAGACCTTCGACGCCTCCGACCTGTGCCTGCCGTGTGAGGGCGGGCCGACGTGCCTGACCCGACCGCTGCAGCGCGATCCCACCGGACGGTAGCTACGGCGCCGACGCCGCGGCCGGCTCCGGCACCTGTGGCCGGCTGGCCAGCAGGAAGAAACCGATGGCGAGGCTGGCCAGCGCCGTCACCACCCCGAACCCGAGGGTGTAGGTGCCGGTGGCGTCGCGCAGCACACCGACAACGATCGGGCCGCTCATCGTGCCGAGCATCATGATCATCGACGACCAGCCCATGATCCGGCCGAACGAGCTGGTGCCGAAGTAGTCGGCCCGGATCGCCTGCAGCAGCGGGCCCCGGACGCCCCAGGCCAGGCCGTGGAATGGCACGAACGCCCAGACCATCCACGGAGCGGAGGCGAACGTGAACAGGACCATGCCGACCAGGTGACCACCCATGGCCAGGGTGACGAGCCGCTGCTTCGAGTAGCGGTCGCCGAGCCAGCCACCGCCCATCTGGCCGACGAGCTGGGTCATCATCAACGCCGTACCGAGGAATCCGGCCATCGTGAGCGAGAAGCCCTGTTCCTCGGTGAGGTAGATCGACAGATGGGCCATCGTCGAGGCGACCACCAGCAGCGCCGAGGCGTGCCCGAGGTTCAGCATCCAGAAGGCCCGGGTGCGGACGGCCTCACCGAGGGTGAAGTCACGCTCGGGCCCGCCGACGTCGTGCAGCTTGCGCTCCAGGGCGGACGCGCCGTCGTCGTCCGGTGGGGGACCGCCGTCGACCTCCTGGCCGACCGCCTCCGGGTCGCCGTGCATGACCTGGGCCAGGGCGAGCACCGCGACCAGCACGATCCATGCCGACCAGAACGCCGTGGCCCGCCACCCGAACCGGGTCAGCGAGAACACCACGATCGGCACGATGATCCCGCCGAGCGGGTACCCGGCCTGGGCAAGGGCCAAGGCGGTCGAGCGCCGCCGCTCGAACCAGCCGACGACTGCGGTCACGACGGTCAGGAAGCCGGCAAGGCTGGCCCCGAGTGCCATCACCAGGAAGTAGGCGAAGAACTGGAACGCATTCTGCAGGGTGCTGAAGGCCAGCAGGCCGGCCCACAGGATCACCGCCCCGACCCGCATGACCGCCCGCGGACCGAACCGGTCGACCATCCAGCCCTGGACCGGACCGAGGAGGCCGGACTCGAGCCGGTTCATGGCGAACCCGATCGCGATCAGCGTGGTGCTCCAACCGAACTCGGCCCGCAGCAACACCGAATAGTGGGTGTAGGCGTGCATCACCATGCCCGAGATCAACATCTGGCTCACGGCGCCGGCCGCCACCACCCGCCAGCCCCAGAAGGCGAACACGCCGGCCAGGCGAGCACCGGGGGAGCGGGTCGGCCGCCGGTCGGCGTTCGGTCGGGTCGAGATCACGGTGCGGCGGGGCGGGCGGTCGGCTGGTCGACCGGAGCCGGGTCGGTTCGATCGCTCGTGGCCCCGGTTGCATCCGACCGGTCCGTTGTGGTGCCGCCGTCGACCGCCCGGTCGACGGCGAGGCCCCGACTCCCGACCCAGAGCGCCACCGCCGCGGCGCCGACGGCGCCGAGCACCAGACCCATCCTGGCCCCGTACTGCTCCGACACCCAGCCGGCGATCGGCCCGCCGATCGGCGTCGACCCGATGATGACCACCGCGGTCAGCGCCAGCGCCCGCCCCCGCATCCGGTCGTCGGCCTCCACCTGGATCAGCGCATTGGCCCCCGACATCAGGAACACGCCGGTCGCCCCGACGCCGACGATCGCGGCCAAGGCCAGGGCCAGGTTCGGCGCCAACGCCAGCAGCATCGTGGCGAAGGCCAGACCCCACGACGCCCGGACGAGGAAGCGGAGATCGATCCGCTCACGTCGAGCCATCAACAGGGCCCCGGCGACCGAACCGACGCTCATCGCCGAATAGAGCGTGGTGAACCCGCCGGCGCCGGCACCGAGCGTGCGCTCGGCGAACAACGGCAGGGTCACCTGGTACTCGAAGGCCAACGTGCCGATCACGGCGAGCAATACGAGGGCGTCCCGCAGCTTCGGCGTCCCCCACACGTACCGCAGGCCCTCGCGGAGCTGACCCTTCGCCCGCGCCACCTGCGGCGCCGGCCGGATCGCCCCGCGGTCCATCGCCAGCAGCGCACCGATCACCGCCAGGTAGCTCAGCGTGTTGATGATGAAGCACCACTCGACCCCGACGGTGGTGATCAGCACGCCGGCCAGCGCCGGGCCGATCACCCGGGAGCCCGTCATCATCGCCGAGTGGAGGGCGACGGCATTGGGGACCTCGTCCGGCTCGACCAGGTCGGCAACCAGCGTCCGTCTCGTCGGGTTGTCGACGGCGGTCAACAACCCGAACACCACCGACAGTCCGACGATCAACCCGACCCCGAGACGATCGAGCACGATCGCCGCCGCGAACGCTCCGGCGACCACCGTGAACGCGATCTGGGTGGTCAGCATGAACCGCCAGCGATCGACCCGATCGGCCACCACCCCGCCCCAGGCACCGAGCACCAGGACCGGCAGGAACCGGGCGGCGGTGACCACTCCGAGGGCGACACCGGAATCGGTCAGCTGCAGCACGACCCAGGCCACCGACACGGTCTGCATCCACGTGCCGGCCTGGCTCGTCAGCTGACCGGCGAAGAACAGGCGGAAGTTGCGACGCCCGAGCGAACGGAACGTCCCGCCAGACCCGGGCCCCGCCCCCTGGCCGCGACCGAGCCCCGGCCGCAACCGCTCGGCGGCCCGCGAGATCACCCGGCGTCCGTGTCGTCTTGGCCCTCGGCAGCCCCGGCGACGCCTTCGGCGGCCGCGGCAACGTCTGCGCCGGGAGGCCCGTCGGCTGCGACCGGGCCGGGCGGGCCGCCGAGGGTGCCGGCTTCGGCGGTGGCCAGGCGCTCGAGGGGCTCGACGGCGGCGAGGATGGCGGCGACGTCGTCGTCGCCGAGCGACGCCAGCTTGCGACCGAGCCACCGGTTCCGCCCGTCACGGGTCTCCTCCCAGCGACGGTGACCTTCGTCGGTGATCGTGACCCTGGCGATGCGACGGTCGTTCTCGTCGGTCTGGCGCTCGACCAGCCCGTCCTCCTCCAGCTTGGCCACGATCCGGGTGATCGTCGGCGGAGCCACCGCCTCGAGGCGGGCCAGGTCGCTGAGGCGGATCGGGCCGAAGTGGTCGATCGTGATCAGGGCCGACGTCTGCGACGGGGTCAACCCCGACGGGAAGCTGCGACGCTGCTGGCGGGCCAGCCGGGCCATCACCATCCGCAACCGGGCGACCAGATCGTGGGCGTCGGCATCGAGCACACGGTCGGCCGCGGCCTCGTCGGCCGCCTCGTCGGCAGCGGTGGCGGGCACCCGGGTATCGGCGTCGGACGACATTAGTTGCCAATACTAATTAGTTCAGCGAAGCTCTGCACCATCAACCACCCGACGCTGGGGAAGCAGCGGCTTGGGCCAGCCTCTACGATGCTCGCTTGTGCTAGCTGCTGTCGGTGACACCACGTACAACGTCTTCACGCTCCTCCACATCCTCTCGGCCATGGTCGCGTTCGCTCCCGCCTTCGTCGCACCCTTCGTCGGGAACCGGTTGGTCGAGCTGCCGGCGACCGAGCGGAGCGCCGTGTGGAGCTACTTCCAGTCGAACAGCCGCCGCGTGCACGGACCGGCCCTCATCGTCACCGGCATCCTCGGCTTCGGCCTCTCGGGTATGTCCGAGGGGATCTACGCCCTCAGCAAGGGGTGGCTCATCGCCTCGATCGTCATCTGGATCGCGATGAACGGCGTGCTGCACGCCATCCTCTACCCGGCCGAGCGGGCGCTGGCCGGCGGGGACGACTCGGCCAAGCCCCGTCTCGACCGGTTCGGCGCCGTGATGGCACTGCTGCTCCTGGTCATGCTCTACCTGATGGTGTTCAAGCCCGGCCAGTGAGCCGACGCCCGAGCGACCGATGACCACCGTCCCCTACCACTGGAGCTACGGACCAGACGACGCTCCGCTGCTCCTGTGCCTGCACGGCATCGGCTCCTGCGCCGATGCGTTCGTGTCACAGATCCCGGCGGCGGCGGCAAGCGAGCGCCGGATCGTGGCCTGGGACG
The DNA here is from genome assembly GCA_039195375.1 of Actinomycetota bacterium. Taxonomy (GTDB): domain Bacteria; phylum Actinomycetota; class Acidimicrobiia; order Acidimicrobiales; family SZUA-35; genus JAHELU01. The sequence goes on along the minus strand of JBCCVL010000008.1, from coordinate 43,252 downwards.
CCCCCGGCTACCGCAACTCGGCCGACCCCGATCCCGGCTCGGGCGACGGCCCCGGCATCGACGGTTGGGCCGACGCCGTCGCCGACCTCATCGAGCACCTCGGGGCCGACCGGGCCGACGTGCTCGGCGTCTCGTGGGGCGGCGTCACCGCAACCCGACTCGCCCTCCGTCACCCGGCTCGCGTCCGGTCGCTGATCCTCGCCGATTCCTCGCCCGGTGCCGGGGTCAACCCCGAGGCGGCCGAGTCGATGCGGTCCCGGGCCGGCGCCCTGACCGAGGTCGGGCCCGAGACCTTCGCCCGTGAGCGGACGCCGCTCCTCGTCAACGCCGAGGCCGACGCCGAGCTGCTCGACTCGGTGGCCACGATGATGATCGACTCGGTGCGGATGCCGTCGTACCAGTGGGCCTGCAACTCGATGGCCGAGGCCGACCACCGACCCGATCTCCCGTCGATCGACGTCCCGACGCTCGTGGTCGTCGGCGACGAGGACCGCGTCACCGGCCTGGCCGCAGCCGAGGCCCTGGCCGACGGGATCCCCGGGGCCGAGCTGGCCGTGATCGATGCCGCCGGCCACCTCGCCAACCAGGAGAGACCCGAGGCTTTCAACGAGGTGCTGGTCCGGTTCCTGACCGGCGTGCCGACCGACTGACGACCCGGTGCGAGCCGGTGTGGCCGCCGCCGGGCGCCGACCAGGCCGGCCCGTTGGCCCCCGACGAGACCGAGACGTGCGCTCCCGGCGCAGGCTGCGCCTCGCCGGCTGACGGGACCGGCCTCAGCTGGCGATCAGGCGCTCGACCTGGGCGATGAGCTCGTCCTCACCGACCACGCCGAAGGTGGTCCGCTCGAACGTGCCGTCGTCGTTCACGAACAGGAACGTCGACCGGTTGTCGGCACCGAGCTGCTCCCACAGCGCGCCGTCGTCCGAATCGACGAGCTGTGTGAAGTCACCGGTACCGGTGCCGTCGACGAATCCGGCGAAGTCGGCCCCTGGGGCCATGCCGCCAACCCCGACAAATCGGACCTGATCACCGAATTCCGCTTCGACCGCTGCGACCGCAGGGCCTTCTGCTCGACAGGTGCTTCACCACGGGGCCCAGAACCACAGGACGAGGTCCTGGCCGGCCAGGTCGCCGAGCTCGAAGGTCCCGCCGGAGACCGTGGCGGCCTCGCCGCTGAACGTCGCATCGTCGATGACCGGCCCGTTGGCGGCGTCGCCGGACCCGGCGTCTGCGCCGGCCTCCGACGCGGTGTCGGCGTCGGATCCGCCACAGGCTGCGGCCAGCAGGGAAACCGACAGCACCGCGCCGGCCAGGGCGGGGAAGCGGAAGCGCCGAGACGCTCGGCGGGAGGAGGACATGGCCGACAGGGTAGGCGATCGGGAATCGACCGCCCGGGTCGGGCCGGACCGGGTTCACGGGTCGTTCAGATCCTCCCGAAGGAGGACCCCGGCCTCGGCCAGAGCCGCACCGGTCCTCCCTCCGGCCGACGACAGCACCGGAGGGCGTTCGCTACCGTGGCGGCGTGGACTCGTGGCTCCGATCGCTCGCTCCGGGCTGGGTCTCGCGCCTGCCGGTCGACCGCCGGCTCCCGTTCGACGTGCTGCTGGCCGGCCTGCTCGCGGTCGCAACCCTCACCATCCCGCTGACGGCCGAGGCGTCGGACTTCACGTCGACGACCCGACCGGACAGCCTGCCGGCGTGGCTGTTGGCCGCCGGCGCCTCCTGGGCCGTCCCCCTCCGCCGGGTGCGACCGCGCCTCGCCCTCGCCCTCGGCGTCGTCCTCCAGCTGACGGTGTGGTCGATCGGCTTCCCCGACACGTTCCTCTCCATGGCCGTGCTGCTGTACTCGGCCGCAGCCCACGGACCGCGTCGCCTGGAGCCGTTGGTCTGGGCGACGGTGGTCGTGCTCACCCTCTACACCGGTTTCGGGGTGATCGTCGCCGACGTGCCGATCTACGCCCTCCCGCTCGTCGGGCTCTTCGCCGCAGCGGCGGCGTCGCTCGGCGCCACCAACTCGACCGGGCGGGCCTACGCCGAGGCGGCCGAGGCCAGGGCCCTCGAACTCGAACGATCGAGGCAGGCCGACCGCGACCGGGCCCTGGCCGAGGAGCGGTCCCGCATCGCCAGGGAGCTGCACGATGTCGTGGCCCACGGGCTGTCGGTGATCGTCGTCCAGGCCGCCGCGGCCCAACGGATCCTCGACCGTGACCCCGAGGGCGCGGCGACGGCGCTCGGCCAGATCGAGGCGACGGGACGAGACGCACTCGGCGAGATGCGTCACGTGCTGGCCGCCATCCGCACCGAACCGGAGGACAGCTGGCAGCCGACCAGGGGCCTCGCCGACCTCGACGCACTCGTGGCCGAGCTCGGCCGGACCGGGCTGCCGGTCGAGGTCGTCCGGGAGCAGCGCCTCACCACCGGCGACGCCGCCGACGCCGGTGCCACCGATGTCGACGGATCCGACCGGGTCGAACCGCTGCCGGCCACGGTCGACGTCACGGCCTACCGCATCGTGCGGGAGTCGCTGACCAACGTGCTCAAGCACGGGGGCGACGGGGCAACGGCCCGAGTCGAGATCGTCCGCCAGCCGACCAGCCTGGAGCTGCGGATCAGCGACGACGGCCGTGGGGCACTGGCAGACGACGGCGGCGGTCACGGTCTACGCGGCATGCAGGAGCGGGTCGAGGTGTTCGGCGGCCGGTTCCGGGCCGGGCCAAGGCTCGGCGGCGGCTTCACCGTCGAGGCGACCCTGCCGCTGGAGACGGCGGCAACGAGGACCGGCTCGGCCGTCCCCCGGCGATGAGCTCAGCCGAGCCCGACCGGCCCGACCCGATCCGGGTCGCCCTGATCGACGACCAGGAGCTGGTGCGGACCGGTTTCCGGATGATCCTCGACTCCGAGCCCGACATCGAGGTCGTCGGCGAGGCCGGCGACGGCCAGGCCGGGCTCGACCTGATCCGCTCGAACCGACCCGACGTTGCGCTGATGGACGTGCGCATGCCGGTCATGGACGGCGTCGAGGCCACCAGACAGCTGGCCGAGCACCCACCGGACGGCCCGGGCGCCACCAGGATCATCATCGTCACCACCTTCGATCTCGACGACTACGTGTTCACCGCGCTGCAGAACGGCGCCAGCGGCTTCCTGCTGAAGGACGCACCGGCAGACCAGCTGGTCGCCGCCGTTCGCGTCGTCGCCTCCGGCGAGGCGCTGCTGTCGCCGTCGATCACCCGTCGCCTCATCGAACGGTTCCAGGTCGAGCCGTCGTCTGCGGCCGCGCCGGCGATCGACCCGGCCGACGCCGACCGGCGCTTCGGCGAGCTGACCGAACGCGAGACCGAGGTGCTGGTCGAACTGGCCCGCGGCCTGTCGAACGCCGAGATCGCCGAGAAGCTGTACGTGAGCGAGACGACGGTGAAGACCCACGTCGGTCGGGTGCTGGCCAAGCTCGAGGTCCGCGACCGGGTCCAGGCGGTGGTCATGGCCTATGAGTCGGGCATCGTCCGCCCGGGGGCGAGCTGACGGCGACACCGGCGGCGCGACCGGATCGGCCCGACGAGACACGCGTTACATGATTGGCGACAGTCGTCGCTCGTGAGGTAACGTCAAGGACATGACGGCGACCACTCCCGCCCCGACCCCCGAGCAGCGCCACGACCAGGCCCTGGCCCGCATGACGGGCGGCATGGTGCCGACCGGTCTGCCCGCCTTCGCCGGCAGCGAGCGGCTCCGCCCCGACGGTCGCCCACGGCCGGCGTTCCGAGAGGAGCTGCGCCACATCGACGACCGCCGCAACGTGGCGACCGCCATCTCCTCGGTCGCCGCCCCCGCGCTGCTGGTTGCGGTGGTGGTCGCCATCGGCCACTGGTTGGCCATCGTCGCCGCGATCCCGGTGATGGCCGTGCTCCAGAACCGGCTGTTCATCCTCCACCACGAGGGGGCCCACCGGCTCCTGTTCTCCAGCCGGACGTGGAACGACCGGATCGGCATCACGCTGTTCGGCTGGATCGCCTTCGGCACCGGCACCCACAGCTACCGCCGGGCCCACACCCGACACCACCGTGACGAGTTCGGACCGAAGGAGCCCGACTTCCTCCTCTACTCCTTCTATCCCATCCCGGCGGCGTCGCTCCGCCGGAAGCTCAGCCGCGACATCGGCGGGGTGTCGGCCTACCGCATCCTCAAGCCACGGTTGACCGGCCTGTTCACCCGCCGGTACCTGGCCAACAGCCTCCGGTTCTTCGCCGGGCAGGCCGTGGTCTTCGGGTTGTTCCTGGCCGCCGGTCAGCCACTGCTCTACGTCCTGTTGTGGGTCCTGCCCTACGTCACCGGCTACCAGGTCCTCAACCGGCTCCGGGCCATCGCCGAACACGGCGGCCTGACCCGGTCGAGCGACCGGCGGGAGACGTCACACCACGTGCGACAGAGCTGGCTACCGTCGCTGCTGATGGTCCCCTATGGCATCGGCTGGCACCTGGCCCACCACCTCGACTCGGGCATCCCGTTCCGCAACCTCCCGGCCTACACCAGGGCCCTCGAGGAGGACGGCTACGTCACCCCCGAGCACACCTGGCCGTCGTACCGGGCCCTGTGGCGGGCCCTGGCCGCAGGCAGCCCGTCCTGACCGCGCCGGACCGGGACGGAGACGGGCTCGACCTCGACGAGCTGCTCCAACCGTTCTCGGCCAGGAGCCTGGTCGCCTCGGCGCTCATCGGCAGCCATCCGCCCGCCCTTCCCGGCCGGCTCCTCGTCGCCCTCGGACAGCGATTCGGCATCGGCACCGGGACGACCAGGGTGGCCCTCAGCCGGATGGTCGACCGGGGCGAGCTGACCAACGACGGCGGTACCTACGCCCTGGCCGGCGACCTGCTGGCCCGCAAGGAGCGCCAGGACCGCAGCCGACGCACCCCGGACCGGGGCTGGGACGGCACCTGGGCACAGGCCGTGATCACCGCGACCGGACGCCCGCCCGCTGAACGGGCCCGACTCCGCACCGCGCTCGGCGCGCTCGGGCTCGGCGAGCTACGGGAGGGCGTGTGGATGCGCCCGGCCAACCTCGACCCCGACCGGCTCCCGGCGGTCCGGGCGACGGCGGACGAGCAGGTGTCGTGGTACCGGATCGCCCCACTCGACGACGACAGGGCCCGCCTGCTCGCCAGCCGGTTGTACGACCTCGACACCTGGGCCACCACGGCCACCGCGCTGGCCGACGCCATCGGCCGGGCCCATCGGGCCCTGGAGACCGACGACGACGCCGTCGTCTCCGGGTTCCGGCTGGCGTCGGCGACGCTCCGTCACCTGATCCACGATCCCGATCTGCCGGAGGCGCTGACCCCGAGCGACTGGCCGGCGGCGCCGCTCCGGCAGGCCTACGAGGACTACGAGCGGGCCTACCAGCAGCTGCTCCGGGCCTTCTTCCGCTCGATCGGCTGAGCGTCGGACCCCGCCGGCCCGGATCGGTCCGGCAGCCGCCATCCTCCTCGAGGAGGACCACCCGAATCATCACCGGGGTGGACGGCGGCGACAGTCCGTCGAAGTAGGTTGCTGGTTCTGAACGAGGGACTCTCTGAGGGAGGTCACCGATGACCGACGCAACCAGCACCAGCTCGAGCACCAGCGCGCCCCCGCCGCCGGGCCGCGGCCACGCCGCCACCGCGACCAACGCCAGCAAGATCTACGGCGAGGGCGACACCGAGGTCCGGGCGCTTCGGGAGGTGAACGTCGAGTTCGAGGCGGGTCGCTTCTCCGCCATCATGGGCCCGTCGGGTTCGGGCAAGTCGACGCTCATGCAGTGCATGGCCGGGCTCGACCGGCTGACCTCGGGTGAGGTGGCGATCGCCGGCCAGCCGCTCTCGGTGCTGTCCGACAAGGACCTCACCCTGCTCAGGCGGGAGAAGATCGGCTTCGTGTTCCAGGCCTACAACCTGATCCCGACCCTGACCGCGAGGGAGAACATCACGCTCCCGCTCGACCTGGCCGGTTCGAAGGGCGACCGGGACTGGATCGACGAGGTGATCACCACCGTCGGCCTGAAGGATCGTGAGCACCACCGTCCGAGCGAGCTGTCCGGCGGTCAGCAGCAGCGCGTCGCCGTCGCCAGGGCCCTGGCCAGCCGGCCAGACATCATCTTCGGCGACGAGCCGACCGGCAACCTCGACTCCCGCACCGGGGCCGAGATCCTCGAGTTCATGCGCAAGGCCGTCGACGACCTCGGTCAGACGATCGTGATGGTCACCCACGACCCGATGTCCGCCGCCTACAGCGACCGCGTCCTGTTCCTGGCCGACGGCCAGATCGTGCACGAGATCGCGTCGCCGACGGCAGACGAGATCTTCGACACGATGCGCCACCTGGGGGACTGACGATGTGGAAAGCGACGCTCAAGTCGATCCGCGGCCACAAGGGCCGGGTGGTGGCCACCGCGGCCGCCGTCATCCTCGGCATCTCGTTCCTGGCCGGGACGCTCATCTTCACGTCGTCGGTCTCCCGGGCCTTCGATGACCTGTTCGCCACGGTGTTCGACACCACCGACGCCCAGATCCAGTCCTCCGAGGTGATCGAGGTCGGCTTCGGCGTCGAGGTGCGGTCCCGGATCGACGACTCGCTCGTCGCCGACGTCGCCGCCATCGACGGGGTCGAGGCGGTCGACGGATTCGTCCAGGGCACGGCAACCGTCGTCGACAGCGAGGGCGAGCCGATCGGCAACCCCGGGCAGGGGCCACCGACCTTCGGGTTCTCCTGGACCACGGACGACGACCTCAACCCGTACAACCTGACCGAGGGCCGGGGGCCGACCGCGGCCGGCGAGGTCCTCCTCGACACGTTCACCGCCGAGTCGGGCGGCCACTCGGTCGGCGACCAGGTGACCATCCTCACCTCGGCCGGCTCGAACGTCTTCGAGCTCGTCGGCATCGCCCGCTTCGGCGACTCCGACACCGTCGGCGGCGGGACCACCGCCCTGTTCGAGCTGTCCGAGGCCCAGCAGGTCCTCAACGCCGTCGGCCAGGTCGACGGGATCTCGGTCCGGGCGGCCGAGGGCATCAGCGAGGAGGAGATCGTCGACCGGATCTCGGCGGTCCTCCCCGACGACGTCGAGGCCATCACCGGTACCGAGGCGAGCGACGAGATCCGCTCGACGATCGCCGAGGGCCTCAGCTTCTTCAACATCTTCCTGACCGCCTTCGCCGTGATCGCCATCTTCGTCTCGGCCTTTGTCATCGCCAACACGTTCTCGATCCTGATCGCCCAACGGACACGGGAGCTGGCCCTGTTCCGGGCACTCGGCGCCAGTCGCAATCAGGTGCTGAACTCGGTGATCGTCGAGGCGCTGGTGATCGGCATCCTCGGCTCGCTGCTCGGGGTCGTCCTCGGCGTCGCCCTTTCGGTCGGGCTCCGAGCGATGTTGGACGCCTTCGGCATCGCACTCCCGACCGGTGGCCTGATCATCTGGTCGGAGATGCCGCGGATCATCCTCACCAGCCTGATCCTCGGCACCATCGTCACGCTGGCCTCGGCGCTGTTCCCCGCCCTCCGGGCGGCTCGCATCGCGCCGGTCGAGGCCATGCGGGAGGCCCAGGCCGAGACGTGGCGACGCAACCGGCTGCGGTTCGTTGCCGGGCTGGCCATCGTCGGCATCGGCGCCGCCGCCATCGCCTACGGGCTGCTGGCCCCCGAGATCCAGTGGGCCGGCATCGGTGCCGGCCTGATGTTCATCGGGGTCTTCGTGCTCGGCCCGACGATCGCCCGACCGATCTCCCGGCTCCTCGGAGCCCCGATCGCGTCGCTGCGAGGCACCACCGGCAAGCTGGCCCGCGACAACTCGATGCGCAATCCCAAGCGCACCGCCAGGACCGCCTCGGCCCTGACGATCGGCGTCGCCCTGGTGGCCGGCGTTACCGTGCTGGCCTCGTCGCTGGCGGCCACGATCGAGGACACGATCGCCGAGGGCTTCACCGGTGACTTCGCCATCGACTCCGGCGCCTTCGGCCCCGGTGGGGGGTTCTCCCCCGCCCTGACCGCCGAGATCGCCGAGCTGCCCGAGGTGGAGACCGCCACCGGTATCCGGGTCGGCCTCGGCGAGATCGAGGGCGACGGCGACTTCTTCTCGGTCGTCGATCCCGACACCGCCTTCGACATCTTCGACATCGGCCTGTTCGAGGGCGGACCGGAGACGATGACCGAGGACGCCATCTTCCTGCTGGACGACCGGGCCGACAGCCTCGAGGTCGGGTTGGGCGACACCGTGACGGTTCGCTTCCCCGACGGGATGGACCGTGACCTGACGGTTGCGGGCCTCTACACCGAGCCGGCGCTGGCCGGCAATCAGGCGATCAGCACCGCGCTCTACGAGTCGACGGGGGCCGAGCAGCTCGATTTCGCCAGCTTCGTCATCCTTCGCGACGGGGTGGAGATCGAGGAGGCCAGGGCATCGATCCTGGCGGTGGCGGAGGCGTACCCCAACGCCGAGGTCCAGGACCGCGACGAGTACATCGAGGCCCAGTCGGCTGGCCTCGACCAGCTCCTCGGCCTGATCTACGGCCTGCTGGCGCTGGCCATCGTGATCGCCGCCTTCGGCATCGCCAACACGCTGCGGCTGTCGACGATCGAGCGGACACGGGAGATCGGTCTGTTGCGGGCGGTCGGCATGACCAGGGGCCAGGTCCAGTCGACGATCCGCTGGGAGGCGGTGATCACCGCCCTGTTCGGGGCGATGCTCGGCGTCATCCTCGGGCTGTTCTTCGGCTACGCCATCATCTACGCCCTGCGCGACCAGGGCGTCACGCGCTTCGACGTGCCGATCGGTCAGCTCCTGATCGTGGTGATCCTGGCCGCCATCGTCGGACTGGCGGCGTCGATCGTGCCGTCGGTCCGGGCCAGTCGGCTCAATGTCCTCGACGCCATCGCCTCGTAGGACCACGGCGAGAACAACCAGACGAACAGCCGTCGATCGGGCGGTCGGGGTCCCCTCCGGGGTCCAGGCCGCCCGATCACGGGCCAGCCCGCCTTCGGCGACGGCGCCAACCACCCCCTACCATCGACGTCAATGGCCATCGCCGATCGCCTCTCGGACAGCCGTGGCGCCCTCCTGGCCGCGTCGTTCGACGACGTCATCGTGGCAGCGTCCGAGCGCGACCACCGGGCGATCCGCTGGCTGATCGACCGCTATCGGGACGGCATGGTCGACTACGCCGTCCGCAACCGGGCGCCGGACCCGGACGGCGTCGTCGACCTCGTGATGACACGGGTGCTGCGCCGGCTCCCCCGTCTGGAGAACGTGTCGGAGGGCAGCCTCGAGACCTACCTCTACCGGAGCCTGCGCCGCGAGATCAACCGGGAGGTGACCCGCGACCGCAACCGCCGGCCCGACACGATCGACCTGCGTGACCCCGAGGCCGACCTGACCGCGCCGAGCTTCGAGGACTCGATCGACGACGCAGCGCTGCTCGAATCGTTGCTCGACGGACTGTCCGAGGGCCAGCGTCAGGTCATCGTCGAGCACTTCATCAACGAGCGGACCTACGAGGAGCTGAGCGTCGAGCTCGGTCAGACGTCGTCGGCACTGCGCAAGACGAGCAGCCGGGCCATCTCCAAGCTCCGGGCCGCTCTGGCGGTCGCCATCGCCGCGGTGGCGGTGCTGGCCGTCGTCCTCCTCAGGACCCCGCCAGACACCACGATCGAGATGGCCCCGGTCGACGGCGACTCGACGGCGACCGACGGCGATCACGACCAGACCGTCGGGATCGACGACGGCAGCGACCGGTCGAGCGGGCAGATCGTGACCGATGCCGAAGGAGACGGGTCAACCGGGGCTGAGACCGGTGCCGACGGCGACGCCGGCACCGACCGGCGAGCGGACGAGGGTGCCGGGTCGACCATCACCGTGCCGGGGCAGGCGACGACGTCGACCACCCCGGGCGCCCCAACCGCCGTCTCGCCGACCGATCCCCCGGCGCAGGGCGTCACCGACGTGCCGCTCCAGCCGGACCCGACCTTCGGTCAGGACCTCGGCATCGCCTTCGGCTCGATGACGTTCAACCGTCCGAACGGTTCGGTCCTCGCGCCCGGTGAGCGTCTCGAGCTGACGATCTCGATCGACATGACCAACGGCCGGGAGATGACCATCGAGCTGTTCACGAACGACCCGGCCGCCGTGCTGTCTGGCCCATCGGCCCGGTTCAGCCAGTCGACCACCGTCGTGCAGTGGGTCCGCTACGACCAGCCGGGACGGCTCGACCGGCTGCGGGCCGTCGCCAGGGATGTGCAGACCGGTGAGGTGGTCGCCAGCCAGCCGGTCTCGGTGCTGTTCGACTGGAAGGCAGCCGCCGACGCCGACGACGATGCCGACGACGACGATGACGGCGACGATGACCGAGACGACGATGGCGACGATCAGGACGGCTCCGACGACTGACCGGGGCGGCTCGTCGCCACCTTCAGGCAATCGACAGGATCGCCACAGCGGCCCTTGAGGCCCGGCCGTCAACCTCCTTCCCATGCCCGGCAGCGCGTCGGGCGTCCGACAGGAAGGACGACGACGATGAAGAGGATCCTGACCGCCGTGGTCGGGCTGGCTCTCCTGACCGCAGCCTGCGGTGGCGACGACGACTCGACGGAGGCCGCGCCGACGATCGTGATCGACGGCGAGACTGCGGCCAGCGGCGACGCAACCGAGCGCACCGAGGATGCGGCTGACACCACCGAGGCCGCAACCGAGACCGACGAGACGGCCGAAGCCGAGGGGGCCGACGCCGCCGGCGTCGCCGCGGTCGATGCGACCGACGAGGAGATCGCCATCGAGTTCGCCCAGTGCATGCGCGACAACGGCGTGCCCGGCTTCGAAGACCCGGTGGTCAATGCCGACGGCTCCATCGACCTCGCCCCCGGTGGGCCGGGTGCCATCGACGCCGAGCAGGACGATCTGGAAGCCGCCTTCGAGGTGTGCGGTGACCTGCTCGCCGGCGCCAGCTTCCTCCCCGGGGCCGACCTCGATCAGGCCGAGCTGGAGGACGACCTCCTCGCCATGGCCCAGTGCCTGCGTGACCTCGGCAACGACGTCGACGATCCCGACCTCGGCGGCGGCTTCGGTCCCGGCCAGGCCCAGAGCCTGTTCGGCCCGAACTTCGACCCGACCGACCCCGCCAACACCGCCGACATCGCCGTCTGCCAGGACGAGGTCTTCGGTCCAGACGGTCCGCCCGGGCCCGGCCAGGGGGGCAACTGATGTCGATCACGAGCCCAGACCACACCCCCGCCCCGATGACCAACAGCCAGGTCGACACCGCAGCCAACGCCCCGCTGGCCCCCGGTGATCCCGGCCCCGCCGGCGACACCGTCGACCCCGGCCGACGGCGCTGGCCACTGGTCCTCGTTGCCGTCGCCGCGCTCGGCGTTGCCGGTGCCGGCTCCTACGTGCTCGCCACCGGCGACGACGGCAGCGACGACCCGACCGACGCCCCGGCCACCATCCGGGCGGTCACCGCCGAGCAGCGCGACCTGATCGAGTTCACCGACCTCGACGGCACGCTCGGCTACGCCACCACCCGCTCGGTCAGCGCCGCCGAGGCCGGCACGATCACCGCGGTGGTCGACGACGGCGCCACCGTGACCAGGGGCGACGTCATCTACGAGCTCGACGCCGAACCGGTCGTCCTGTTCAACGGTGACGTGCCCCTCTATCGCCCGTTGACCGAGGGCGACGAGGGCGACGACGTCGAGCTGCTTGAGGCCAACCTGGCCTCGCTCGGCTACCACCTCGACCAGGACGCCGACGACCTGGCCGACGGCGACGACGAGGTCGACACCGGCTTCACCGTCGACGGCGTGTACGACGCAGCCACCACCGACGCCGTCGAGCGGTGGCAGGCCGACGTCGGACTCGACGAGACCGGTGACCTCGACCTCGGCGACGTGATCGTCGCCGAGGGACCGGTCGTGGTCTCCGCTGGAGCGGTCGAGGTCGGTTCGGTCGTGCAGACCGGCGCGCCGATCGTCGACCTCAACGTGACCGGCACCGTCGAGACGTTCCACGCCGCCGCCGAAGGCGAGCTCGAGCTCCTCGCCACGTCCGGGCCGGTGACCAACGGCCAGGTCCTCTACACGGTCGACGAGCTGCCGGTCACGGCGGTGGTCGTCGATCCGGCCGACGCCGATGACCTCGTCTTCGACCGCACACTGTCAGAGGGCGTTGCCGACGGCGACGACGTACGGGCCCTCGAGGAGATGCTGGTGACGATCGGCTACGACGCCAGGGGCGACCTCGACCCCGACGACGAGTTCGACGACGTCACCGCAGAGGCCGTCGAGGACTGGCAGGAGGATCTGCAGGACACCTGGGACGACGTGGTCGTCGACGGCACCGTCTCGCCGGACGACCTCGTGGTCGTCGAGGCCGGCACCGTCATCGGCACCGTGACCGATCGCCCGACGTCGGTGGTCGCCACCGGCTCAGAGCTCTTCACCTGGACCACCGACGGTGGTGGCCGCATCGTCGCCACCGCCATCGACGTGGCCGAGCAGGACAAGCTGAGCGAGGGAGCCGAGGTCGACGTCGAGTTCCCCGACGGCACGACCGTGGTCGGCATCGTCACCGACGTCGCCTCGTCGTCGACGATCGACCCGACCGACCCAGACGCCGAGGCGCAGCTGGCGGTCGAGATCGCCATCGCCGAGGTCCCCGCGTCGGCGGCCGGGCTCATCGAGCTCGACGTCGAGGTCAAGTTGGTCGACGAGCTGGCGGCAGGAGCCACCGTCGTCCCGGCCAGCGCCCTGGTGGTCACCGCCGACGGCGGCTACGCCGTCGAGGTGGTCGACGCCGCCGCCGGTACGACATCGTTCGTCGCCGTCGACCCCGGCATGTTCGCCGACGGCTTCGTCGAGGTCGACGGGATCGCCCCGGGGACCGCCGTGGTGGTGCCGTCATGATGACGAGGACCGCACCATCGCCGGCGTCGCCCGCCGGCACGGGGCCGGACGTCCGCAGCGCCCTCGAACTGCGAGAGGTGGTCAAGGAGTTCCCGGGCCAACCGCCGGTCCTGGCCCTCGACCGGGTGTCGCTGCGCATCGACCACGGTGAGCTGGTGGCCGTGGTCGGGCCGTCCGGTAGCGGCAAGTCGACGCTGCTCAACGTGATGGGCACCCTCGACCGGCCGACGGCCGGGGTGGTCGCCATCGACGGCATCGACACCGCCTCCCGCTCCGACGACGACGTCGCCGGCATCCGGTCACGCAAGATCGGGTTCGTGTTCCAGCAGTTCCATCTGCTGCCCGGCATGTCGGCGGTCGACAACGTGGCCAACGGCCTCCTCTACCAGGGGGTTGCGATCCGGGAGCGGCAGCGGCGCTCGACCGAGGCCCTGCGCCGGGTCGGGCTCGGCCACCGATTGCACCACAACCCCCGCCACCTGTCGGGGGGTGAGCAGCAGCGGGTGGCCGTCGCCAGGGCCCTGGTCCACCGACCGGCGTTCGTGCTGGCCGACGAGCCGACGGGCAACCTCGATTCCCGCTCGACCGATGCGGTGATGACGCTGATCCACGACCTCAACGCCGAGGGCACCACGATCGTCGTCATCACCCACGACCAGGACATCGCCGACGCCCTCCCCCGGCAGCTGACGGTGCTCGACGGTCGCATCGAGTCCGACTCGGCCAGGCGAGGCGAGGGGGTCGCGTCGTGACCGCGACCCTCGACAACGACGCCACCACCGCGGCCGCCCGGCCCGCGGCGAGCGAGCCGGCCCCCCGCAGCACGCTTCGCCTCGTCGACGTGTTGCGGGTCGGGGCCTCCGGCCCACTCGCCAGACGGATGCGGACTGCGCTGTCGGCCCTCGGGGTCTCGATCGGGATCGCCGCGCTGGTCGGCGTGCTCGGCCTGTCCGAGTCGTCGAAGTCGGCGCTGCTCGACGAGATCGCCAGCCTCGGCACCAACCTGTTGACGGTCGAGGCCGGCGGCGGGTTCGGGGCCGGCGACAGCGAGCTGCCCGACACCGCGCTGACCACCATCGGGCGGGTCGAGACGGTGACCGACGTGAGCGCGGCGTGGGACGTCGACGCCGACGTCTACCGCAACGAGTTCATCCCCGATGGCGAGACCGGCAGCGTCCGGGTGGTGGCGGCCGATGGCAACCTCGTGTCGACCCTCAACGGCACCGTCGCCGACGGCCGGGAGCTCGACGAGGCCACGTCGGCCTACCCCAACGCCGTCGTCGGGTCGGTTGCGGCCGAGCGGCTCGGTATCCGGAACCTCGACCAGCCGACGTACGTGTCGATCGGCGACGAGACCGTCGAGGTCATCGGGATCCTCGACGAGTTCCCGCTGGCCGCCGACCTCGACCGGGCGGTGATCATCGGCCGGGAGGCGGCGCAGACGTACTTCGACGCCGGCGACGCCCCGGCCGTCGTCTACGCCAGGGTGGCCGACGGCTCGGTCGACGAGACCCGCGACGTCCTCCCCGCCACCGCCGACCCGGCCAACCCCGAGGAGGTGACGGTCAGCCGACCGTCCGACGCCCTCGAGGCCCAGGCCGCGGCCGACGACGCCCTGACCACCCTGTTCCTCGGCTTGGGCGCCGTCGCCCTCCTGGTCGGCGGCATCGGCATCGCCAACGTGATGGTCATCGCCGTCATCGAGCGGCGGGGCGAGATCGGGCTACGGCGGTCGCTCGGGGCCACCCGAGCCCACATCCGTCGGCAGTTCCTGACCGAGGCCGTGCTCCTGTCGGTGCTCGGGGGGCTGGCCGGCGTCGCTCTCGGCAGCCTGGCCGTGTTCGTCTACGCCACCAGCCAGGGCTGGCGGGTGATCCTGCCGACCGAGGCCGTGCTCGGCGGGTTCGCGGCCGCCGTCGCCATCGGTGCCGTCGCCGGGCTCTACCCGGCGATGCGAGCGGCCCGCCTGGCCCCGACCCAGGCCCTCCGCTCGTGACGGGCCTCGGGGACCGGAGCGATCGTGACCCCGGCGTTCCTCCAGCGCCTGCGACGGAGCGATCGTGACCGGGGGTCGGTCGGGCTGCGGCGCCCGGCCGACCCCGAGGGCTCCGAGCAACCCGAACGATCCGGGCGATCCGGGCGATCCGGGCGATCCGGGAGAGGGGAGCCGACCTTCAGGAAATCCCCAGGAACCATGCAGCCGGCGCCGAGCCGGATCCGCCATGCTGAGGTGATGCCTGCGCCGCGGATCCTGGTCGTCGACGACGAGGAGAACATCTCGTTCCTCGTCGCATCGGCCCTCCGGCTGGCCGGCATGGAGGTGGAGGTGGCCAACGCCGGCCACCCGGCGCTGCAGGAGGCGGAGCGGTTCCGACCGGACGCCCTCGTGCTCGACGTGATGTTGCCCGACCTCGACGGCTTCGAGGTCCTCCGGCTCCTCCGCCAGCGCGGCCTCGACATGCCGGTGCTGTTCCTGACGGCCAAGACCGAGACCGCCGACCGGGTCCGTGGCCTGACCAGTGGCGGCGACGACTACATCACCAAGCCATTCGCCCTTGAGGAGCTGGTGGCCCGGGTCCAGGTCGCCCTCCGTCGGACCGGCACCACGACCACCACCGAGGCCCGCCTCGAGGTGGCCGACCTCGTGCTCGACGACGACGCCCACCTGGTGCTCCGGGCCGGCGAGCCGATCCACCTCACGCCGACCGAGTACAAGCTGTGCCGATTGCTGATGACCAACGCCGGTCGGGTCCTGTCCCGGGCCCAGATCCTCGACCACGTGTGGGACTACGACTTCGACGGTGAATCGGCGATCGTCGAGACGTTCATCTCGTCGCTCCGCAAGAAGATCGACCACGTGGAGCCGCGCCTCATCGAGACCGTCCGCGGCATCGGCTACACGATCCGGCCGCCGGCATGACCCTGCGGGCCCGGCTGGTGGCGACGGCGGTTGCCGTGCTGTTCCTGCTCGTCGTGCTGCTGGCCGCCACCGTCACCCGGCAGCGGGCGGTGCTGCTCGACCAGGTCGACGAGCAGTTGGGGACCGTCGCCGCCGCCCTCAGCCGGGCACCCCGAGCGATCGCACCGATCGGGCCGCTGGCCGAGCAGGCGGCCCAGACCCCACCGACCGGTGACTTCTATTTCGCCGTCCTGCGACCAGACGGCGAGCTGCAGGCGATCGTGACCCCCGTGTCCCACCCCGGGTTCGCCCCGGAGTCCGACGGTCTGGCCGAGCGGGCCATCGCCATCGAACCAGGCGACGTCGGACCGATCGAGCCGTTCACCGTCGACTCGGTCGACGGGCCGGGACGGGCCAGGACGATCGTGGTCGAGGTCCAGCCCAACCTCGCCGTCGTCGTTGCCCGATCGACCGACCGGGTCGATGAAGCCCAGCGGCAGCTGGCGCTCACCGCCGGCGCCGCGGTCGTGGCCGTCGCCGCCGTCCTGGCGCTGGTGCTGTGGTGGGTCGACCGGCTCGGCCTCCAGCCGATCAGTCGGTTGACCCAGGCGGCCGAGGACGTGGCCGCCGGCCGGTCCGAGCGGCGGGTCGAGCACCCGCCGACCACCACCGAGGCCGGCCGCCTCGGCTCGGCCTTCAACACGATGCTCGACGCTCGCCAGGAGGCCGAGGAGCGCCAGCGGCGGTTCGTCGCCGACGCCTCCCACGAGCTGCGCACCCCGCTGACCACCCTGCGGGGCTACGCCGCCCTGCACGCGTCCGGCGGTCTGACCAGCGACGAGGCGATCGACGACGCCATGGGTCGGATCCGGGGTGAGGCCGACCGGATGACGGGTCTGGTCGAGAACCTCCTGGCCCTGGCTTCCCTCGACGAGGAACGACCGCTCGACCTGACGTCGGTCGACCTGTCCCAGCTGCTGGTCGACATCGGTGCCGACGCTGCGGCGGTGCAGCCGACCCGGGCGGTCGACACCGGCGGGGTCCAACCTGGCCTCGTCGTCCTGGCCGACCGGGACCTGCTCACCCAGGCGGTCACCGCGGCCACGTCGAACACCCTCCGTCACACGCCGACGGAGGCCGGCCTCACCCTGTCGGCCACGGCCCGTCTCGCGGTCGCCGGCGGGGACGGGCCGACGGTGCGGATCGAGATCAGCGACCTCGGCCCCGGCATCGCCGCCGACCACCTCCCCCACCTGTTCGACCGCTTCTACCGAGCCGACTACGACCGGGCGGCGGCCGGTGGGCGCGGTCTCGGTCTCTCGATCGCCCGCACGGTCGTCGAGGCCCACGGCGGCACCATCGCCGCCAGTTCCCCGCCCGGACAGGGGGCGACGATCACCATCGAGTTGCCGGTCGACGGCGCCTCCGGTCCACCCTCCCCGTCCTGAGCGACCGAGGCGCTCGGCGCCGACCGGATGCGGTGTCGCCGGCGGTCATCGCCAGATCCGACGGCGCCCATCGCCGCCATTGATCGAGCCATCTGCAACTGCAAGGATGGCACTGCCGCCAACGCCGAACGACGCAGGGCCGCTCAACCGACCACCAGCACGACACCGCTGCAACCGACGACCGCCAGGAGGGAGGCGCCTTGCCGGGACGACCGCCGGATCGACGACGACCACGTCCACAGCCGCGACCGGCGCCGGGGCGCCGCCCCCGCCCCGTCACCCCCGATCCGGTGATCCGGGACCCGGTCGTGCCGATCGACCCCACGGTCGTCGACCCGGTCCGCCCGTTTGATCCACCGGTGCTGCGCGACCCCGTCCTCCCGGTCGATCCCCCCGTCGTCGTCGACCCGCCGCCGCTCGTCCGCGATCCACCGATCGTCGTCGACCCGCCGGTCATCGGGCCACCGCCGGTCATCGGGCCGACCGCACCTCCGGGGCTGATCGACAAGTTGAAGGACGTCGTCCCGGTCGACCCGGTGGTCGCCGACCGCCGACCCGTCGACCTGATCACCGACCCCGAACTGATCGGCACCATCGGGAAGTCGATCGTCGACCTGCTCCCCGACGGACCGCAGAACCTGGTCGATCCCGGCAAGGTGCTCGAGCCGATCGTGCTCGACCCGTCGACGTTCGCCAAGCTGCTGCGGCGTACGGCGGTGGCCGACGGCAAGCGGGTGGTGTGGGAGGGACCGTCCGGCGAGGTGCTGGTTCGGCTCGACTCGCTCCGGGTGGCCCTCGACGACGGTCTGGTCATCGTCGGCCTGACCCTGCAGACGGCCGAGACCGGCGCAGCCGAGCTCACCGTCTCCCTGACGGTCGGGTCGGCCAAGCACGACGCCGGCCTGCTCGTGGCCGCACCCGATCTCCCGGACGGCGACCTCACGCTCGCTCGACTGTGGGGCGAGGCGGTCACGGCGATGGTGTGGCGCGCCGTCCTGGAGCTGGCCACCTCGGTGGCGGTCAACGCCGGAACCGATGCCCACGGCCAACCCCTGCGGCCGGGCGCGATCTGGGCCACCCCCGATGGCTTCGTCATCGCCCCGCAGGCGGCCCACCTCCTGCGGAAGGGTCGGGGCTGAGGCCGTGGCCATCACCGATGACCTCGGCGCCGAGCTGGCGGCCCTCGGCCGGGCCATCGGCGCCATCGACGGCGACGGCGGGCTCGACGAACGGTTCTTCACCCAACCGGACCGACAGCTCGGCGGCATCCTCTCCGATCCGGACCAGCGGGCCGCCGCCCTCGACCTGCTCGACCAGCTGGTCGAGGGGGACTCGGCGGCGGCCACCGATGACGCCGGTCGCCGGTGGGTGCCACTGGCCACGGCGGACGGGTCACCGTCCGGGGCCTACCTGGTGGTCGACGAGCGGCCCGACCCCGGCGGCGATCCGTCGGCGACCACCGTGGTCCTCGGCGTCGGCGGCCTGGTGCGGGCCACCGGCCCGCCGGCGGTCGAAGCCACCGTCGTCGTCCCGCTGATCGAGGTCCGCCAGGGCCAATCGGTCCGCACCGCGATCACCCGGGCGACCGGGCGGTTGACCGGCGATGTCGAGCTCGACCTCGGCGACCTCCTGGCCGGTAGCCCCTTCCCGGTCGAGCGGGTCGTCGTCGGGCTCGACGTCCCGACCGATGGAACCGACCCGTCCGTCGAGGTCCGCCTCGCCCTCCCTCCCGGCGGCCCGGACGGGGACGTCCGTCTCGACTCGGGCGCCGGTGACATCGGCCCCCAGGTCCTCGAGCTACTGAACGGCCTGGTGGTTGCCGCGGCCGGCCAGGGCGTTGGCCCGGCCGTCGACCGGCTCCGCTCCGTGCTCGCGCTGCTCGGCCTCGGTGCCGACGCCGCCATACCCGACCTCCCGCTCGACCGCATCGTCGCCGAGGGTCCCGGGGCCATCTGGTCGTGGTTCCGGCAGCTGGCC
Source organism: Actinomycetota bacterium (assembly GCA_039195375.1). Taxonomy (GTDB): domain Bacteria; phylum Actinomycetota; class Acidimicrobiia; order Acidimicrobiales; family SZUA-35; genus JAHELU01. The sequence continues at coordinate 24,007 of JBCCVL010000008.1, read as the reverse complement.
TCGACCGACGCCGCCATCGCAGCCTGGGCCGGGCATCTCGCCGACCTGCTCGACCTGGCCGCCCCGACCGGTGCCGGCACGCCCGCCGACCCCGTTTCGCTGTGCCACACCGCCGGGCCCGTGACGGTCTGCGCTCGGGTGGCGATCGATCGGTCCGACGGCAATCCGGTGCTGGTCCCGTCGTTCTCGGCGTCGATCGACCCGCCGGCGGGGGCCCCGGCGGCGGCGGAGGCCGAGCTGGCGGTCGAGGTCGCCCGCCTCCGATTGACCGATCAGCCCGAGGCGGTGCTCCTGCCGTCGCTGTCGGCAACGGCCCGCATCGGCGAGGTCGATGGCGCCACCAAACTGGTCGACACCACCGTCGCCCCGTTCGGACCGGTCGTCGTCGACGCGGTGCGGACCGGCCTCACCCTCGACCTCACGAGCTCGACCCCCGGTCTGGCGTTCGTGCTCGAGGCGCTCGGCGTCACGATCGCATCCGACGTCTACCCCCGCCTCGACCTGACCAGCGCCGATGCGCTGGTCTCGACGATCGGCTCCGCCCTCGATGGAGTGGTCGATTCGGTCCTGACCGCACTCGGCGGTTCCGAACCCGCGGCCGCCATCCTGGCCCTGGCCGGGCTGCGACCGCCGACGGGTGCGGACGGGTCGCCACTCGACCCGGCCACCTGGCCACACGGGGTGGCGATCGGTGACTTCTTCGCCGATCCGGTCGGCGCGCTCGTCGACGTCCATCGTCGGGCGATCGAGGCCGGCGACTGGGGCCGGTTGGCGGGTGAGTTGGCCCGCCTGCTCGGTGTCGACGGGGCGGTCACCGTCGGCGGAACCGGATCGAGCGGCAACCCCTGGACGGTCGCCCTGGCCACCGCCTCCCCGGTCGGCCGGGTCGACCTGTTGGCCTGGTCGACCGACGGCGCAGACGGTCGCCGCCTCCACCTCGGTCTCGCCATCGAGCCGGCGGCGGTCGACGTCGACGACGACGTCGACCTGACGATCGGTCTCCGGCTCGAAGCACTGTCGGTCCGCCTCGCCGGGCCGGGCGGATCGGCGGCACCGGGCGACCCGGCGGTGCTGTCCTCGGTCGACGTCACCCTCGGGCTCGGGGACGACCTCCTCATCGAGCTCGACGTCGTCTCGATCACGGTGCAATCGGTCGACGCCGGGCTCCGCTGGACCTCCGGTGGTGGCTTCGAGCCCGTCCTGGCCATCGTCGGCGCCACCGTCGAGGCCGGCGGGGTGGTCGGCGAGATCCCGATCCCGACCTGGGACCCAGCGACCCGCACCTTCGGGTTCGATGGCGACGTCCCGTGGGACGTGGTCCAGGCCCTGCTGGCCCAAGGCCTGGCCGCACTCGAGAACGCCGCCGCGGCCGAGGCCGCCAACCTCCTCGGCTGGACCGGCGGCGCCGACCCCATCGGCGGCGGCGGTTCCCGGCCCGTGTTGGCCCTCGCCGAGCTGGTCACCGAGCCCGTCCCCGCGCTGGCCCGCTGGCTCCACGGGCTGCTGTCCGGGGCAGACGGTCGGGCGTTGGCCGACCAGGTGCTCGGGTGGCTCAGCGATCTGGCGCTCGACGTCGTGCCCGAGGGCGATGCCGGCATCACCGGCGCCGGCTCGGCCTCCGACCCGTGGCGGGCACCGCTGACCGCCGACGGTCACCTCGGCGTCGTGGCCGACATCGGCCGCTCCGGGCCTCCGATCGACGGGATCCGCCCTCGGCTGATCCCCGGCTTCCTCGAGGCTGCGGTCGACGACGACGATCCCGAGTTGTTCGAGCTGACCGACGTGGCCCTGATGCTCGGCGACGCCGCCCCCCGCTTCGGGCCGCTGCGGCGAACGTTGGCCGGACGCGATCCCGAGGCCCTGTTCACCGCGCTCCGGGATCGACTCGGCGGCTCCGACGGCCTCGTCGACGAGGCGTCGGCCCTTGGCTACGGCTCGACCACGACGACGGTCGAGCCCGCATCGCAGCTCGAGCTGCCGGCGATGGTCGTGCTCGACACCCACCTGCCCGGCGGCCCCGGCCCGGCGGCCACGGTGTTCCTCGCCAACCGGGTCGACGGGCTGGCCCCGTGGCCGGGCCAGGACGGCGCCGAGGTCATCGACCTGACCGGGCCGGGCGGCGACGCCATCGACCTCTCCGCCGTCCCCGCCACCGGCCCGTGGTTCGCCGTGCTGCCGTCCGGTGACCAGACCGGGTTCGCCGGATCCGCCCGCTGGGACGACCTGGCCGACCGGCTTCGTCGCCTCCTCGACCGCATCGCCGCCATCCGACCGGCCGGTCCGGCCCTGGCGGTGGTTGCCCACGGGCCAACCGGGCACGTCGCTCGGCTGGTCAGCCAGGACCAGACGGCGGGCATCGGCCACCTCCTCACCGTCGGCACCCCACACGGTGGGGCCGACGTGACCTGGGCCGACGACGCCGTCGTCGGCGACGCCGTCCGGTTGGTCCAATCGCTACGGGGCCTGGCCACCGAGGCGACCGGTGACCTGGCCCTGGCCGACCAGCTGCTCGGTGTCGTCGGGCTCGTGGTCGACGGTGCGCCGCCGGCATCGGGAGGAGGCACCGGCGTCGGTCTCGCCGTCGACGACCTGGTGCCGCCGCCCGGCCTGACCGGTCCGCCGGCCGGGCTGCAGACCGCCTCGGTGGCCGGCCGACTCCAGGGTGACGACATCGACCTGGCCGTGGCCGAGGTGGCGATGGCGGCTGTGCGGGGCACGCCGGTCGAGGCCCCCGGGCTGGACCAGGCGGTCGACGACGACCCCCAGCTCGCGGTCGGCCTGGTCGCCGACCTCGTGGTCCCGACGGGCCCGACGGGGTCGTTGCGGGTCGGCCTCTCGGCCAGGCTCGACGCCGTCCGGGCCGCGGTCCAGGAGGAGGGTGACCCGTTTGAGGTCACCGGCCCCCGCCTGGCGGTGACGGCGGTGATCGACCGGGCCGGCGGGTGGCTGGTCGGCGGTCCCGGCAGTCCCGGTCGGGTGGCCGGCGAACCCCGGGTCCGGGCGGCCGAGATCCGGGTGACGGTCGATCTGCTGTCGGGCGCCACCGAGGTCGACGTCGACCTGCTCGACGCCTCCGTCTACGGCATCGACCGGTCGCTGTGGCGACTCGGTCTCCCCGATCCCACCTCCGGCGTGCGGGCCCTTCGCCCCGAGGAGCGGACCCTGCTCGGCCGGGCCGCCGCCGGACTCGGGGTCGTCCCCGCAACCGGTCCGGTCCGGGCCATGATCGATCTCCTGGTCGCACTCGGCGTCGGCCGGTTGGCCGCAGACGGAACCTTCGAGCTCGACGTCGACCCGGTCGAGCGAGCCATCGTCGACCCCGGCATCCTGCTGACCGACCTGACCCCGGTCGCCGCCCGGCGGTCCCTGACCCAGGCCGTTGCCTCGCTGCTTGGGGTCACCGCGGTCGACGATCGGGTGACGGCCACCGTCGGACCCGTCGAGGTCTCGATGCAGCTGGTCGGCGCCGATCCCTCCGACCCGACCGAGGCCACCCTCACCCTGGCCACCGCCGGCGACGGACTCGCCATCGGCGGTGGGCTGACCCTCGACGCCAGCATCGGCGTCTCGGTCGACGGGCCGACCGCCAGCGTCGAGTTGGCCGCACGGCCGGGACCGGCGGGCCAACCGGTCCTACGGGCCGTCGTCGACCCGACCACCGCAGACGGCGCACCACCCGTCGTCGTCGATGTCGAGCTGCGGAGCGGGCTGCCCGCCCTGCCCGCGGTGGTGCCGCTGTATCCGGTGCCGGACGGGACGGCCCTGGCCAGGCTGGCCGGTCTGGTGGTGCCGGCGGAGGTCGTCCGCACCGCGCTCGAACTGGCCCGCTCCGGTGAGCCGGCGGTCGCCGACCTGCTCGACGCACTCGGGCTCGGCCGGCCGGACCAGCCGCTCCGGCTCCCGGCCGGGCTGCTGGTCGACCCCGCCGGATGGTTCCTGCACGACACGGTCCTCGGCCTGGCGGGCGGGACACCGGACCCGGCCAGGCTGCGAGCCCTCCTGCGGGCCGCCGCCGGTCTGCTCCCCGGCACCCATCCGACCGACGGCCTCGCGCTGCCGTTCGGCCTGTCGGTCACCGTGTCCGAGAGCCCGGCCGTGCCCGCCGGTTTCTCGATCGGCTTCGATGCCCCGTTCGACACGGGCGCCGTTCGCCTCGGCGGTGCCCTGGCCATCGGTTTCGCCGCCGGCGGCGGGTTGCGGGCCGGGGTCGACACCACCGTCGAGCTGCTCGACGGCCCCGGCGGAGCGGGCCTCGGCGCCCTGACCATCGCCCTCGGCCAGGCGACCGGCCTGCAGTTCCGGATCGGGTCGGGTGGCTCGGCCACCGTCATCGATCTGCTGCCGACCGCATCGGGCCTCGGAGACCTCGTCACCGCCGCTGCGACCGCCGCACTGCCCATCGCCCTCGATGCCCTGACCGAGGTCACGATCGACGGGTTCGACCTCGGCGACCTGGTCGCCGACATCGGCGACGCCCTCGGGCTCCGCACCGGGGCCGGGGCGGCCCGGGGGTTCGACCAGGCCGAGCTCGCCTCGTTCGCAGCCCAGCCGGTGGCCCGGTTCGCATCGGCGGCCCCCGGCCTCGCCGACGCCGTCGGGGGCCTCGTCGATCCGTTCCTCCCCGGCACGGTGACGTCGGCCGGTGGAGCGACCACGCTGACGTTCGCCGCCGGTGTCTCGGTCGGACTCGACCTGTCCGGTCCGCTCCCGGTTGTCGAGGTGCGGGGCTTCGGCCTCGAACCGATCGCCGGGCTGGCCGTCGGCGGCACCGTTCGGGTCTCCGATCGGTTGCTGCTGCTGGCGGCCGACGTGTCGGTCGCGGTCGACGACTTCGTCTCGACCGGTGGCGTGTCGTTGCTCCCGTTCGCCGGCTTCTCGCTCGGGCCCGAGTCCGTCGAGCCGGCCGGCCGGGTCGACCTCGGGCTGTGGCTCGCCAGTCCCGCCGCTGGCGACCGTGACGGGGTCGTCGTCCAGATCCCGATCGGTGCTGCGGCATCGGTCCGATGTCGGACGGTGGTCGACGGTGGCACGGGCGACCCCGCCGACGACACCGTCACCGACCGCGACGACCTGGCGGCCTGCGCCCTCCACCTGACCGCCCGGTACCTCCTCCCGCTCGCCGTCGACCTCGTGCTCACCCGGGACGAGGTGCGGGCCCTGCTCGAGCGACCGGTCGTGTCCGGCGGACCGACCGCCGGGGCGCTGGTGGCCAGACGCCCGGCCGACGAGGCCGAGGCCCTCGTGGTCCGGGAGACGGGTCCCGTCCGCTATCGGCTGGCCGCCGACCTGATCGACCCGGACGACCTCGAGGCGCTCGGTCAGCGCTTCCTCGCCACCCTGTTCCACGCCATCGGCCAGTTCAGCGTCGGGTTCGAGATCCCCGGGCTGGCCCCGGTCCGCGTCGGGGTGGCGTCCGCCCCGGACGGACGGATCGGGTTCCGCATCACGATCCCCGACGGTCAGGAGTTCGTGGTCGTCGACGGCGACGTCCGGCTGTCGCTCGAGGTCGACGACACCTGGGTCTACGAGATCGACGGCCAGCCCGAGGTCCCGGACACCGGCGGAATCGAGTTCTTCCTGCTGGACCGGGGAGGCGGTCGGGTCGACGTCGATCCCCTGTTCCGGATCCGCGGCCTCGGCCTCCGGATCGGCCGCAGCGGCAACGCCAACCTGCTCGACGGTGCCCTCACCATCGGGGCCGTCGCCGTCCACGGCCTCTTCGAGCTCGACGCCCGCGGCGGCTCGCAGGTAAGGGGCGGTGGCCAGATCCGTCTCGATCGCTTCGCCATCCCACTCGGCTCGGGTGGCGACGGCGGCAACCCCGTTGCCCAGGGCCTGCTGTCCGATGGCGGCGAGGGTGGCGACAGCGGGGCCAGCGACGGCGACGGCGAACGGCTGGCCCCCGCCTTCAGCCCGAGCCTCGCCGTTGCCTTCGACGGATCGTCGACCGACGTGCTGTTCCGGGCCGGACCGGGAGATGGTCCGTGGTGGCTGCCCATCCAGCGCGGTTTCGGCCCCCTGTACGTCGACCAGGTCGGCATCGGCCGCACCATCGACGATGCCGGGGGCGAGCGGAACCTGATCGACGTGTCGTTCCTCATCGACGGGGGCGCATCGCTGGCCGGGTTGACCGTGCAGGTCGACGACCTGTCGCTCACCGTCCCGTGGGCCACCGCCTCCCGCCCGGGGACCTGGAAGGTCGACCTGGCCGGCATGGCGGTCGGCTACCAGGGTGGCGGGGTCAGCGTGTCCGGTGGATTCTCCCGCTTCACCGTCGACAACAGCGTCGAGTACCGAGGCCTGGCCAGCGTCCGCTACAGCGTCTACGGCGCCACCGCCATCGGCGCCTACGGCGAGTTCCCCGACGGGACCGGCGGACGCTACTCGTCGTTCTTCGTCTTCGCCGCCGTCAACGCCCCGATCGGCGGCCCGCCACCCTTCTTCGTGACCGGCCTCGGCGGGGGCATGGGCATCAACCGTCGGCTGCTGGCACCGCCGTCCATCGACGAGATCGCCGACTACCCGCTTGTCGAGGCCCTCGACTCCAACAGCTCGCTGGCCCAGGACCCGATGCAGGCCCTGGAGGACATGGGCCGCTACTTCCCGCCGGAGCGGGGCTCGCTCTGGTTCGCCGCCGGGATCGAGTTCACCAGCTTCGCCCTGGTCCGGTCGGTTGCGGTCCTGACCGCCGAGATCAACGACGGCCTCGAGATCAACCTCCTCGGGCTCTCCAACATGACGCTGCCGGTGCCGGCGACACCGATGGTCCAGATCGAGCTGGCCCTCCAGGCCCGGTTCTCGACCGAGGAGGGCCTGTTCTCGATCCAGGCCCAGCTGACCGACAACTCCTGGCTGATCAACGAGTCGTGCCGGTTGACCGGCGGCTTCGCCTTCGTCGTGTGGTTCTCCGGGTCGAACGCCGGCCAGTTCGTGCTCACCCTCGGCGGCTACCACCCCCGGTTCGCCAAGCCGTCGTCGTTCCCCGACGTGCCGAGGCTCGGGTTCGCCTGGGAACCCGGCGGCGGGGTCGTCATCAAGGGGACCAGTTACTTCGCCCTGACCTCCTCGGCGGTGATGGCCGGGGGCGAGCTCGAGGTGGCCTACCGATCGGGAGCCATCTGGGCCCGGTTGGCCCTCGGGGCCAACTTCCTCATCAGCTGGGACCCGTTCCACTACGACATCGAGTTCTACGTCGAGGTCTCGGCCGGACTGAAGTGGCGGGTCTGCTTCTTCGTGTGCGGCACGATCCGGCTCAGCTTCTCGTTCGGGGTCCGCGTCCACATCGTCGGCCCGAAGCTCCGAGGGACCGCCACCCTCGACCTCGACGTCACCTCGATCACCGTCCGGTTCGGGCCGTCCGGCTCGACCAACGACTGCCGGTTCATCGGCTGGGACGACTTCGCCGACAAGTACGTGCTGTCGCCGCCCGAGCAGCCGGGTCAGGCCTCGACCCGCGAGGTCGTTGCCGGGACGGTGATGCGGGGCGAGCTGGCCGGCGAGTCCGGCACGGATGACCCCGAGCGGGCGCCGGACGGATCGGTGCAGCGCCCCTGGCAGGTCGAGCCCGAGTTCGGACTGGTCCTGCAGACCAGGGCGGCGACCAACGCCGTCCGCTACGGGGTGCTCGACGTGCAGATCCCGGCCGCCATCGCCTCGACCCGCTACGACCTCGGCCCGATGGGGGTCGTCGGCGTCGACAGCACCCTCACGGTGTTCGTCCGCCGGTCCTCGGCCAATGGGACGAACGTATCGGCCAACCTGCGGGTGTCGCTGATCGAGGGCAAGGTACCGGAGGCGATGTGGCGGGTCGTGCCGTGCGACGACGCCGAGCCGAGCGCGAACCTGCTCCCCTCGGTCACCGGTCTGGAGATCGACGCCACCCCGTTCGTGCCACGGACCTTCATCGAGGCCGACATCGACGGCATCGATGAGGGCAAGATCGTCCACCCGCTCCCCCTCCGGTCCGAACAGGCGGCCAGCGCCCCCAACCGGCTGCTCGGTCAGCTCCGGCAGCGGGCGGGACAGTTCCGCCAGCAGGTCGTCGGCGCGCCGAACCTGGTGGCGGCGGCCAAGCTGATGGCCGAGGGCGACGGCCCGCTGACCGAGCAGACGTTCCGGGCCGCAGTGTTGGAGGACTGGGTGGCCCCGCCTCGGGTCGGCACCCTGTCGGACGACCTGGCCGATCCCGAGCGTGGCCCGGTGACGGCCGAGGCCCTGCCCGTCGTGGTCGACGAGGCCCCGGTGCCCGACCCGACCAGGATCCGGCCGAGGGTGGCGGCGGTCCTCACCCCGGCCGAGGGTCTGTCCGGGGCCGAGGTCAGCACGGGGGTCGGGCGGACCACGGCCAGGCGGCTCCCCGCTCCGACCCTGGCCGACGTCCGAGCCGGCGTCGCCCGCTCGGTCGGCTCGGAGTTGCTGAGCACCGGGGTGACCGCCCGAACCGTTCGGTCGACGGTGATGGTCGCCGGCCTGGCTCCGGGGGCCGGGGTGACCGGTCCGGGGCGAGAGCGGCACCGCCGACTCGGTCTCGACCCCGCCCTCCGGGCCCAGCTCGGCCGGATCGAGGGCCGCCTGGCCGGGGCCGGGCATCGCGTCCCACCCGGCGACGTCCTGGTGCTCGATCTCCACCCGGGCGAAGCCAGGGTCGACGAACCCGACCGGATCGTCGTCGACGACGGTCAACCGCTGCGCCTGGTCGCCGTCGACCGGGGTGGCAACGTCCTCGTCGACCGGGTCTCGGACGGCGGGGTGGTCGAACTGCCGACGAGGGCGAGCCGGCTGTTGGCCACGATCGTGGCCCCCTCGACGGCCTCCGTCGGCTGGCTCACCGGATCCCGGCTGGCCAAGCTGTCCGACCGGACCTGGGTCGGCGCCGGGTGCGTCGTCCGGGGCGGCGCGCCACCGGCTCGGCGCCGCTCGGCCGCCGTGTCGACCGGCGTGGTCGCCGGCGGCGACGGACCGGGTCGAGGTCGGCGGATCGACACCCTCCTCGGCCAGGGCATGCGCTCGGTCGCGGTGGTCATCGAGGGGATCGCGGCCGACGGCGCGCTGCCCGAGTTCGCCCTCAGCGGTGCCGCCAGGGCCGTCGACGACGATGGTCAGCCGCTTGCCCCCGCCCTCATCGAAACCGCGGACGCCTCGGTCATGGTGGTGGCCATCACCCCGACGAGGGGCCGCCGGGTCGACGTCCGGATCGGCGTGGCCGATGGCCAGCACCTGGCCGGCGTGGTCGGATCCGCCCTACCCGCAGACGAGCTGGCCGCTCGGGTCGCCCGCAACGGCGTCGCCGGGGTCGGGCCCGGCCCGCTGGCCGCCGTCACCGGCGCCGGCAACCGGATCACCTGGGAGGCCGGGTCGTGACCGATCAGACGATGAAGCTGTACCCCCGGATCGACCCGAGGCTCGCCCCGGACCACTACGTGGTCACCGCCGAGCAGGAGGTGGTCGACGACGGGGCGGCCGGTGACCCGTCGCTGCCGCCGTCGGCCGCGATCGGCGACTTCCCCGACCGGGAGTTCCACGTCGACGTGACCGGGCCCCGCTTCTCGATGCCGGGAACGGAGGTGTTCGGCGTGTTCCCCCCGCCCAACTCGACCGGCCCCTTCGCCGGTCGACTCGCCCAGATCGTGTTGAAGCGACGGACCCTGCCGTGGGAGCGGTCGGGTGGGTCGAGTGGACCACCGTGGCTCGCCCTGGTCGTGCTGGCCGAGACCGAGGCCGCGTTCCTGTCCAACGTCCGGGCGGACTTCGCCTACACCCCGGGTCGGGTGCCGTCCGGCCTGCCGGCCGGGGCGACCGGCAACTGCATCGAGGTGAGCCGCACCGTCGTCGACCGGGCGTTCCCGGCGGAAGCCGAGCTCGACCTGTTGGCCCACGTCCGCCAGGTCGACACCAGTGCGAGCGAGTACGCCGACGACGACGGCTGGGTCTCGGTTGCCCTGTCCAACCGCCTGCCGCTTCCCGGCCTGAAGTACGGGGCGTACCTGATCTCGCTCGAGGGTCAGCTCGACGTGTTGCCGGCCCCAGGGGCGGTGGCCGACGACGTGCCGTTGACGTTCGCCTACGCCGACCTCTTCGCCTCGGTCGACGACGTGCCTCGCCTGGTCTTCGCCGGCCGCGAGGGCCCGACCCGCACGACGGCCCCGATCGACACCCTGCCCGACGTCGGGCCGGCCGACCGACGCCGGTTCGTCGTCGACGGAGACGGCAGGGTCACCACCCGGCTGCCCGAATCGACGGCGGCGGCGGCGACCATCGGGATCTCCCAGGGCTTCGTCCGGCACGACGTCGACTTCCGGGCCATCGAGGAGGCCGTCGACCTGCCACCCGAGCCCAAGTTCCGGTTTCCCGTCCTGGCCTACTGGAACTTCGAGTGCTCCGAGGTGGCCGGTGACTTCCGGGGCTACATGGCCAACCTCGACGTCGGCCTGCTCGGCACCGCGACCCCGCCACGAGACGACCCGAGAGCCCCCGTCCCGGTGACCGCACCAACGGGTCATGTCGAGGTGGCCCACGTCGACCGCCGCGGCCGCCAGGCCAGGAGCTGGTACCGGGGACCGTTCGCACCGTCGAAGGTCACCCGCCGCCCGGGCGATCGGGTGTTCCACATCGCCGACCAGGCCATCAAGGTGGTGGCCGAGCGCCGGCTCGACATCAGCGAGGCCTCCGCGTTCGAGATCGGGCGGCTGCTGGCCATGTCCGACACGCAGTTCCTGCGGGACATCCGGGCCTGGGTCCGCCAGCGTCACACCGAGGGCTGGGTCGACCGGCTCGTCGTGCCCGAGCACGAGAGGTTCGCTCCCGACCTCGGTCGGGTGCGAGACCTCGAACGCCAGCTGGTCATCCGCTCCCTCGTCCCGGACGGGATCGGCGGCGACCCGCTCGAGGAACTGGGCACCATACTCCCCCGACACGAGGCCGAGGAGCTGCTCGACGACGCGGACATCGAGGCCATCGCCGTCGGGCTCGGTCTCTCGACCAGCCTGGTGGCCGACGTGCTGGCCGACGGGCTCACCAGCCGGGCGGTGCCGGCTCCGGTCACCGGACGCCCGACCCGCTCCTTCGACCAGGTCCGCCGGGACGGCATCAACCCCGAGGTGGCACGCCGGCTGGTCGATGGCGTGACGACCCGGGCCGCCTTCGTCGAGGCGGTCGAGAACCAACTCGGCGGCCCGGTCGACGGCGAGGCCTTGGCCCGCATCATCGCCGGCGACATCGATCTGGTCTCCGGGCCGGGTCTACGGGATAGGCGCCGCTTCCGGTCCTTTGACGCCACCGTCGAACCAGACGACACCGCCGACGGACCGGACCGGGACCGCGATGACGAGGAGGAAGACCGATGAAGGTCCACATCAGCGCCGAGCAGGTCCTGGACCAGCACATCGTCGTCGGCCCGCAGCTCGACGCCATCCCCATCGACCCCGACCCGGAGCCGAGCGAGCGGGCCATCGACTGGCTCGGCCGGCTGCGCCTCCTCAACGGGGTCCCGTTCGAGTACCTCGTCCCCGACCACGGGCTCCTCCGACCCGAGACGATCCGCTTCTTCCACCTCGACCGGAACTGGACCGACGCCCTCGTCGACGGGGCGGTGGCCGCCGGCACGTTCGGCACCCGGGACCGGGCCGAGCTGACCGATCGCCACCAGGCCATGCGGGACCGGGTCGACGACGCCGAGCGGAGCCAGTGGGTCGATCCCCCGGCGACCGGGGCGGCGGCGAACGTGACCGGGTTCCTGCTCCGATCCCAGGCGGTCTCGGGTTGGCCGGGGATGCACATCCGGGCGTTCCGTCAGGACGGCAACGTCCGTCGCCGGATCGGTGTACTGCGCGTCGAGCGACTGTCACCGGCGGTGATGCTGGCCATGTTCGCCGACATCCCCGACCAGGTCGAGATCGAGGAGCCACGCCAGGGCATCCAGTTCGGCGTTCGTGGCTCCGAGCCAGACGACCCACCGGGCGAGTGGATGGTCGACCTCCGCGACCCACAGACCGCGGCGGGGCTCGACCCGATCGCGACCGTGGCCGTCCCCTTCCGGGCGGGATCGGCCGGTGTCATCCACGTCGACGAGCTGCGTGAGCGACTGCTCCAGCACCCCGACTCGACCCTCGGCCAGACGCTCGACTCGGCCGAGCTGGCCCTGCAACTCATCCGCTACCCCTACCGTCAGCGCTTCGACGACGACGCCACCGCCGACTACGACCAGATGCTGGTCGCCGAGCTCGACGGCACCGCCATCTTCCGGTACATGGACGACGTCCCGGAGGGGTTGTGATGACCGACTTCTTCGACCCCGAGCGCCCGATCTTCTCCCCCGCCTGGGGGTTGATCGGGCCCGAGCTGCCGGTCGAGGCCCTCGTCACCCTCGACCCCGCGCTGCCCCGCGAGCCACGGCTGGTCGTACCGGTCGACGTGCAGGCGCTGGTCGTCGGCCCCCGCGGCAGCGACGAGGCCAGGGGTGACATCCGGTCGCGGGCACTCGACGAGAACCCGACCGAGCGCCTCCCCGGGCCGTTCACGACCGCCGACCGGCTCGGCCCCGGCGTCCACCTCCACTGGGCCCTTCCGGACGGGCTGACCGCAGCCAAGCCCGAGGACAGCGACGACGACGGCGACCTCAACCTCCGACCCCTCCCCAACCGGTGGCTGGTCTCCCGGGTCGAGCCGGGTCGACCCGCCGGTCGTCGCTTCCGTCGACCGGTCCGTTCCTGGGTGGTCGAGAGCGAGTGGGGCCAGGCCTTCCCGCTGGAGGACTGGCAGCCGGACGGGGCCAGGACCGGACGAGCGATCCCCCTCGACGAGCTGACGGCGGTCGCCGGCGGCGAGCTCGGATGGGCCGCGGTCTACGACAACGTCGTCGGTCGCTTCGCCTTCCACGACGAGCTCGAGGACCTGCCGACCGGCGAGCGCAACGGTCCACACAGCTATGTCGTCACCGGCTGGTACTCACGGCCCGATCTCGACCCGCTGCACCCGGCCAGGACGCGCCAGGGGCTGCGGGAGACTCTGGCCGAGCTGGCGTGGCAGGTCAGCGACGCCGACTTCGACCGCCTGGCCGAGGGGCTGCGCAAGCGGATCGACGACATCCGTTCGACCTACCGTGACGCCGGCCAATCGGTCACCGGGGTGGCCGAACTGCTCGTCGACAAGGGCGACCGGGTCCTCGGGACCAAGCTCGACCTCGACGACTCGGTCGCGATGGTGCCCCGGCCCCGACCGAATCGGCCGCGACAGAGCCTGTACTCCGGCGTGGTCTACGGGGTGGCGGGCTCCGGTCAGGGCCGCGACCGTCGCCCGCAGGCGGGGTCGACCGTCGTCGCCATCGGCCCGACCGGCACCGATTCGATCTCCCGGATGGTGGCCGGCGGCTCCCGGGCCGCCGACCGGGAGAACCACGAGCGGCTCCTCGCCGCCTTCGGCCACGGGGTCATCGAGCACTACGGCAGCCCGGACGGGCTCACCGACGTCGACGTCGCCATCCACCGCAACGCCTTCCGGTCCCGGGACGGCGGGAGCACGACCGACGTGGTCCGCACCGCCGCCACCGTCGGCCCGGACGAGATCCCCGACAGCGCCAAGGGCACGGTGCCCGTGATCGACCAGCTCCGGGTCGGTCAGCTCGGTCCCGGATCGGTCGCCTTCCTGTTCTCCGACGATCGCTTCGCCACCGTCACCGATCACTTCGGCGTACCGCCGGACGTGCGGGCCGCGGCCCTGACGGCCCGCCTGGCCCAGAACGATCCACCACCGTTCACCTCGATCAGACGGCCGCTACCTCGCTTCCACCTCCCGGTCGACCCCGTCCTGACGGTGCGGGGCCTGGCCCGATCGCTCCGCCACGGCTACGACGGACGCTTCGACGACGACGAGCGCCTCGCCTGCCGGGTCAGCGGGCAGTTCACCGGCGCCTACCGTGGCATCGTGCTCGGTCACCAGGTGATCGACATGGGCCAGCACGGCTCCGTGCCCCCCGAGTGCGTCGAGCTGGTCGGCGAGGCCGCCCTCCTCGACCCCGACCGGGGCGACGACGTCCTCCGGGCCGTACCGGACGGTTCGGGTCTCGCGGTCGACTCGGTACGCCGCCGGATCGAGGCCGAACTCCGTCTCGACGTCCGGCTCCAGGCCCGCAGCGGCGATTCCGGGAGGTTGGTGTCGAATTCGATCAGGGACGGGGCGCCCCGCTCGCCGGTCGGCGTGACCTACTGGACCCAACCCTGGGTACCGCTGTACGTGGAGTGGGAGGCGGTCGCCCGCCTCACCGATCGACCGGGCCTGCAGTGGAGGCTGGCCGAGCTGGACCTCGAGCCGGAGGCCGACCCCGCCGACATCGACGCGGCGCTGACCGAGGTCGTGTTGACCGGACGGTCGCTGCTCGCCTCGTCGGCGGTGAAGAGCCTGTCGGACTCGGTCGACCAGTTCCTCGACGCCGAGCGACGGCTGGACGCCGACGGCGACGGCCAGCTCGACAACGCCACCCAGTCGGCGCTCGAGTCGCTCGGCTCGGTGCTGCGCCGCAGCGACCTGTTGACCGGAACGCTCGATGGCTTGACCGACCACCTGCTCGGGTTCGACACCGACGTTGCCTACGTCGACGAGGGCGCCGACCACGCCGAGGTGGCCCCGACCCGCCCGCCGCAACTGGTCCGGGCCGGCTACCTCGAGCTGAAGCGGGTCCGGGTCGTCGACGCCTTCGGTCGGATCCTCGACCTCGACGCCACCCTCGCCCTCACCCGGGTCGCCGACCCGCTCGTCGATCCGCGGGGTGGGGATCGGGGCGGCCGACCAAGGACCAGGACCGAGCAGGCCCCGATCCACCTGGCCCCCCGGCTGACGACCCCGGCCCGGCTGCAGCTGCGATTCCTCGACGCCGGCGACGACGGGGCGGAGGCCAGGATCGACGAGTCGACGCCGATCGCCGACGGCAACCCCGTCGCCGGCTGGCTGCTGCCAGACCACGCCGACGACGGGATGGAGTTCTTCGATCAGCGGGGCCTGGCCCTCGGCCAACTGTTCCATCGGGGTCACCGCCGGGAGGTCGTCTGGGAGGGGACACCGGCGCGACCGGGGCCCCTCGGCGCCGGACCACCGGGCGGCACCCACCTCGGCGGCCTGGCCGAGGCCATCATCCGGCGCGACGCCCTGGAGCGGGCGCAGCCAGACGACGACCCGAACGAGAGCCCCCTCGGGGCCCTGCTCCGAGCCATCGACACCACCGTGTGGACCACCGACCCGTTCGGCACGACCGGAAGCGAGCACCTGTCCGAGCTGATCGGCCGGCCAATGGCCGTCGTCCGGGCCACGCTGGTGCTCGACCTCTACGACGACAGTGGTGACTACGGCCTCGACCCGGCCGCGGCGGCCGAGCGCCGGGCCGCCTTCCTCGCCCAGGCCGACCGGGCGTTCCCGGTTCGGCTCGGCTCCCTGACCCGGTTCGACGACGGGCTGCTCGGCTACTGGGTCGACGACGACTACGACCGCTTCCATCCGGTCCACCCGTCCGTCCGGGAGCAGGCTCGGCTCGGCGGTGCCCACGTCGGGTTCCTCGGCGACGTCGACGCAGCCGCCGACTACGCCGGTTCGCTTGCCCGCGAGCCGATCACCCAGCGCTACATCGCACCCGCCGCAGACCTGATGGTCCGTCCCGGCCGGCCGGTCACCCTGACCCTGCTGCTGCTCCCCGGCCTCGGGGTCCACGCGACCTGCGGCCTGGTACCTCGCAAACGCCTCGAGCTGGCCCGGTCGTGGATCACCGAGCCGCTGGCCCGGATCGTGCCGTCGTTCCGGTTCGGCCCCCTGCTGGTCGACCCGGCCACGGTCCGGATGCCCCGGGTCCCGGCCCTTCCAGACGGGCAGGCCTGGGCCCACCGGGAGACCGGCACCACCTGGCGGGACGATCCGATCGTGGCGGCCACGGCTGCGGCCCGCCTACCCGACACGCCGGCGGTGGCCCAGGAGGGCTGGGTCCACGCCCGACCGGTCGATGAGGAGGAGGGCTCGACGTGAGGACCGGAGGCGACGACCGGACCGGACCGAACGCCCCGCGGCGGGCGGCCTGGGTGCGGGCTCGACGGGGCTTCGCCGACGGTGGTCGGGAGACGGCCGAGCCACGCATGCGAGCCGCCGATCAGCGCCGGGCGGCCGAGGAGGCGGTGGCCATCGGAGCCGCAGTCGTCGACGTGGCGGCGGCCCCGGCCGCACCCGGGGCCGGGGCCCCGAACTGGGTGCCGGTCGGCCCGAGCTGTACCTCCCGGGACACGTCGCGGGGCCACGTCGCCATCAGCGGTCGGGTCAAGGACCTGGCCGTCGGACCCGAGGGCAACCGGGCCTACATCGCCGCCGCCGACGGCGGCGTGTGGCGCTACTCCCGCGATCCGGCCGTCCCCGGCTCCGACCGCTGGGAACCGCTCGGCGACTTCACCACGTCGCCGGTCGTCCGCGACGACTCGAACGCACTCGCCTGTGGGTCGCTGCACGTGGCGTTCGGGGCGGCGGCCGACGGCGGCGAGGACAAGATCATGGTCGGCACCGGCGAGTCGGTTCCGGTCGTCAACGTGTTCGAGGACTACAGCTACCACGGCATCGGGATCCGCGTGTCCGACGACGGCGGCGCCACCTGGACCATCGAGGCCAACGGCCAGCTCGGCGGGCAGGGCATCTACGCCCTGTTCCCCGACCCGAACGGTGGTGGCGTGGTATGGGCCGCGGCAAGCAACGGGCTGTACCGGCGCGACGGTGGAGCGCCGGGGTCGAACTGGGTCGCGGCCACCGCTGACGGGCTGCCCGCCGGCCGGCCCGTCCACTTCACCGACGTCGTGATCGGCACGTTCGCCGGAGCCCGAGCGGTCTTCGGCGCCGTGTGGCGCCAGCGGGTCTACCGGCTCGACGGCGAAGGCACGGCGGCAGCAAGGTGGGTCGCCGTTCCCGGGATGAGTCGGCTGACGTCGAGGGGTCGTATGTGCCTGGCCGTCGCCCCGACCGACGCCTCGGTCGTCTACGTCGTCGACCAGCAGGCCCGCATGTACCGGCTGCACAACGACCGGTTCAGCCGCCTCCAGACGGCCCCACGCAAGAACGCCCTGCTGCCAGGCGACCAGGGCAACTACGACCTCGGCCTGTCGGTCAGCCCGGGTGACGAGAACACGATCTTCGTCACCGGCGACTTCTCGGACAACCCCCGCGACAGCTCGGGCGAGCTGTCGCTGTGGCGTTCGACGTTGACCTTCGGCGGCGGACGGTGGCGGTTCGGGGTGGCCAACAACAACAACAATCGGGCCAGGGCCCACCGCGACCCGACGTGGAAGGGCACCCACCTGCCCCCCGATGGGCACCGCATCCGCTTCGGGCGAACGGCCGCCGGCGACCTCGATCCCGACCAGGTCTGGGTTGGCTGCGACGGCGGGGTGTACCGGTCGGCCGACGGCGGCGACCTGTTCGACCCCGTCAACACCGGGCTCGCCACCCTGCAACCCAGCTACTTCGACCATCACCCGACCAGGGGCCACGAGATCCTGGTCGGCTTCCAGGACAACGCACTCGGCTACGGGTTCGGCGACCAGGCGTTCCGGGAGGCGTTCGCCTCCGGCGACGGTGGCGGGGTGGCGTTCGACCCGGGGAACCCCCAGCGCCTGATCGGCCAGGGTTCGGGTGACAACGCCTGGGTGTCGACCTCGGGACCGGGCGGGCCGTGGCGGTACGCGACCAACTCGATCCCGGCCAACACCATCCCGTTCTACACCGACATCACACCATCGCCGGCGGCGCCGGGCGCCGGGCCACTGGCCGGCCTGCCGACCACGCTGATCCTCCCGGGTTTCAACCGGATCCACATCAGCCGGGACTGGGGCAACCGCTGGTTCGCCATGTCCGGCTCGGCAACGAGTGTCCGACCGGTCACGTCGCTGGTGTTCGCCGCCTTCGACCGCTTCTACCTCAGCGACACCCGTCGGGTCTACCGCTACGACGGCACCGTCGTCGGTGCCGGGGCCAACCGGCGGCTCCGCTGGACCCGCAACCGACTGCCAGGTGACGTGCCTCGTGGCCCGTCGCCCGGTCCGGGCCAGCCGCGGCCGAGGCGACGGCCGATCACCGACCTGACGGTCAACCCGGGCGCCACCGCGGCAGACGACGAGATCTTCGTGACGCTCGGCGGGCCCGGCCCGACTCCCGATCCGGTCCTTCGCTACGACCCGGCCGGATGGCAACCGGCCGGGCTGTCGCCCTCGTACACCGTCGCCGCCATGTGTGTCACGGTCGACACCAGCACCGGCAACGACCTCTACGTCGGGACCGACACCGGGGTGTGGCACGGGCGGCGACCGAACCGGATCAGCCCGTTCGCCTGGTCCCTGTTCAGCGACGGCCTCCCGGAGGTGACCGTGCTCGACGTCAAGATCCACCAGCCGTCCCGGCTGCTGCGAGCCGGGCTCCACGGCCGGGGCCTGTGGGAGATCTCGCTGACCTCCCCCGACCGGGATCCGGGCGTGTACCTCAAGGCATCGCCATCCGACGACGGGCGACGACGGCCCGGCACGGTCCAGGCGGCGGTGGCCGCACCGAACCGTGACCCGCTTGCCGCCTTCGACGCCAGCCCCGACATCCGCGTCCGCCGGGGGATCTGGGCGACGAACCCCGGCCCGACCTTCGTCGCCCCCGTCCTGCGGCGCCGGACGCCGCCGATGCCGGCCAACGGCCAGTCGACCGCCGACATCATCCGCCGATGGCAGCGGTTCCTGGCCCGCCGCGGCATCACGATCGCGGAGACCGGGGTCTACGACCGTCAGAGCCGAGACGCCACGCGCGAGTTCCAGCGTCGGGTCGGGTTGGTGGCTGACGGCCAGGTCGGCGAGCGGACCTGGGCTGCCGGGGTGACCAACCCGGCGCTCGCCGGCCGGGTCGACTTCCGCCAGCTCGTCGCCGACGTTCGCGAGGACATCGACCAGGCGACCGGGATCATGTTGGCCGACGCCGCCGGCCCGAACGACGTGCTGGCCCAGGTGGCGATGCGGGGCCACCACCACGGCCAACTGCCAGGCGCCGTCACCGGCTTCCTCCTGGTCACCGACGCCTCGGCGGCGCCGCTGCCCGACCTGCCCGGTGACTGGTCGGCCAGGGTCAGGCTCGGTGACACGACGGACTGGGTTGCCGGATCGGCCTGGCGGTTCGGCGACCCGGCCAACCCGGCGACGACAAACGCCGGACCGATGACGAACCGGGAGCCACAGGTACTGCGGTGGACGGTCGACTTCGGGGCCATCGGCTTCAACGTCGGCGACGAGCTGCTGCTCGTGACGGCGGTGACGTGCGCCGAGGAGCCGCTGATCGGCGGGTCGCAACGAATCGATCAGACGATCCTGGCCGAGCCGGGTGTCGTCTGCCGTCGGGTCCGTCTCGTCACCTCCCCCAACATCCCCTGACCGCTCGGTTCCCCTCGGTCAGTTGTCGAGCACCTCGGTGACGGCGATCGGACCCTGTGGCCGCCAGAAGGCGCCGTCGGGGAAGAAGGTGATGTAGTCGTCGGGGAACGAGGTGAACCCGGGGAGACGGTCGAGGTTCTCGTCGGTGCCGTCGATGCCGAGGCCGGTGGCCGGGTCCCACCGGCCGGGTCCGTCGACCTCGACCAGCACGGCGTCGTCGCCAGCACCGTCGGTGCCGTCGCGGCCGCCGAGGCGGAGCACCACGGTCCGGTCGTCGAGCAGGCGGGACAGCACCACCCAGTTGTCGGTGCCGGGGTCGACGACGACGGCAACGGCCACGTCACCGACCGTCGAGTTGGCAACGCCGACCTCCCGCACGTCTGGCACCGGGTGGGCGACCGAGTCGGTGCCGAGCTCGACCACGACCGCCATCTGGTCGACGTCGAACCCGCTGATGTCACCCGGCGCGGCCAGTGCGAACGAGTCGGGGTGGGTCTCGAGCCAGTCGCCCCAGGTGGTGAGTGTCGACGGCAGCAGCTCGAGCCGGGCCCCGGTGAGCGGCCCGATGATGGCCTCGCCCCTCGGCTGGCTCCAGACGCTGCCGGTCTCGTGGTCGAACCACGTCATGGCGTTGCCGAACAGGGCCCCGTAGTTGCCCAACACGATCGGGGTGCCGTCGATCTCTCGGCGATGGACCATCGCCGTGCCGCACAGCGGTCACCAGGTGACGAACGTCGGGATGCCCCGGTGGAGATCGACGACGATCTCCCGCCGGTTGAGGAAGGCCACCGGGTAGGCCCTGGCCTCTCCCTCAAGGTCGACGCCGATGATCAACTCGTCCGGCTGCCAGCCCGCATTCTCCGGCAGCACGAACCGGGGTTGGTAGACGGGCAGGATCTCGTCGTGGTCGAGGACCCGGCGCCAGGCCCCCTCGGGGATCGGCTCGCCGGACTCGACGGGATCGAACAGGTCATCCGGCAGGCGACCGGAGACGCCATCGAAGCCGTCCGGGTGGAAGGAGCCGTCCGGGCTGGTCTCGAACACCGGATCGGACCAGGTGCAGGCCGAGGCCAGGAGGACGAGGACGCTTGCGATGACCAGCGGGCCGGCCACGAGGGGGAACGTGCGGACCGGTGGGGAGAGGGGAACCGGTTTCGACTTCGGCCGGCCCGTGGTCATCGAACAGGAAACGATCGGGCCCGCTCCGCCATTCCCGAAAAAACGCGGTCGGTGTCACAGCCGTCGGGCAGGATGGGCCCATGCTGCGCTGGCTGACCGCGTTCATCGACGTCCCGACCGACCGCTTCGAGACCACGGTCGACTTCTGGTCGACCGTCACCGACACCACCCGGTCGGCGACCAGGGGCGACCGCGATCAGTTCGTCTCGCTCGTGCCGGCGACGGGAACCGATCACCTGCGGGTCCAGGCCCTCGACGGCGAACCCAGGATCCACCTCGACCTGCACGTCGACTCGATCCCCGATGCCGTCGACCGGGCCGTCGGACTGGGGGCCGAGCTGCTCGCCCAGCCCGGTCACGCCATCCTGCGCTCACCGGGCGGCTTCGTGTTCTGCTTCGTCGACCACGGCGGTCGAGGTGAGCGAGGTCCCCGGCTGACCGATCCGGTCGAGCACCGGGCCGACGTGGTCTGCATCGACGTGCCGGCGCCCGACTACGAGACCGAGTACCGCTTCTGGTCCGAACTGACGGGCCAGGGGCTCTCCCCGATCCATGACGACTTCCCCGAGTTCGCCGGCCTGGCCCTGCGCCACCAGGGCCTGCCGTGGAACCTGCTCGTCCAGCGACTGGGCGCCGACGACGGGCGGGCGGGCGCCGAGGCCCACCTCGACGTGTCGGCCGGCGAGGGGTTCTCGGCCGTCGCCGATCGCCACGAGGCCCTCGGCGCGCACGTCGAGCGGCGGTTCGACCACTGGGTCATCCTTCGCGACCCGGCGGGACTCGCCTACTGCATCACCGACCGCGGGCCGGACTAGATGCGAGTCGGCGCGTCGGCGAGTCGGCGATGCCAGCCCCGACCGGCCGGTCCTAGCCCGTCGGTTGACCGATGGCGACCGTTGCGCTTGCCATCGCCGGCTCCAGGATCTGCGCCACCAGGGTGTCGAGCTCGTCCGGATCGCCCCACAGCTCGAAGACGACCGTGACACCGTCGACCTCGGCGCCGGCGACGACCAGCCCGTCGGTCTGATAGCCGAGGCCGCGGGCGACGCGCCACGTCCGACCGCCGACGTCGGCCGTCGACTCGATCCAGTCGCCGATGTCGTACTCCCACGCCAGGTCATCGAGCACGTCGTCGACGTCGCCGTCGATCCACGTGTAGGCCCACAGGGAGGCGATGTCGGCGAAGTCGGCGCCGCGGGCCCAGTAGCCGGGCCAGGACTCCTCCCAATTGCCCGGGGCCGAGAGGGTCAGGGTGGTGCCGTCGAACTCGTCGACGACGGTGGCGGTCACCGGCACCACCGGGTCGTCCCGGCGGACGAACCGCATCCCGGAACCGCAGGCGCTCTCGTCGACCCGTCCATCGTCGAGGTAGGCGGCGATGGCGACGGCCAGGCAGTCAGACGTCGGCCGACCGACCGTCGGCTCGACGATGACCGGCCCGAGCACCTCGAAGTCGGGACGGCTCGTCACGTGGGACCGGGTGCTGATGACCAGCCCGGGTAGCGGGGCCGGCCGGGGCGTCGGCTCGACGCCGAGCCCGGCACACCAGGCGGCGCGAAGCTCCGCCTGCTCGGCGACGTGGTCGGCCAGGAACCTCGGCGTGCCGTCCGGTAGGCCAACACCGTCCGTCGACGGTCCGATCCGGCATCCGGTGACCAGCTCGTGACCCGTCGAGGCGAAACCGCCGCCGAGGAACGCCCGGACCGTGTCGGCGTCGCGGTCGAGCAGCGCACGATGGAGGTCGGGCAGGTCACCGATCCTCCCGGGGTCGGTCAGCCGACCGACGTGTCCGAGCACCATCGAGCCGTCGATCTCGGCGCCATCGTCCCACGGGTCGGCGAGTGGATCGACGTCGAGTGCCCCGACGGCGGCGAAGAAGTCGGCCAGCGGACCGGCCGGTTCGCAACCGGGTGACGGCTCGCACTGGGCCCACAGCTCGCCGAGCGTGTCGAGCAGCACGTTGGCCGACCGCCAGGAGGGATCGTCGCCAGGCAACGACGGGTTGACGTGGATCACCCGCTCGACGGTCGTCGCCGCAGCCAGGCCGGCGACCACGTCCGACTCGATACCGGCAGCGACGACCGAGACCGCTTCGTGACCGAGCGCATCGAGGGCGTTGGCCACGTCGCCGACCCGGGCCCGCAGACCGGCGCCGGCCAGATGCAGGCCGCCATCGGCGAGCCAGTCCCGGCAGCTGGCGCCGAGGCGACCGATCGCCTCCGCGCCGGCTGCGTCATCGATCGTGTCGAGCAGCGGGCACCCGAGACCGGGACCGGCCCCCCAGTCGCCACGGTCACCGAGGACGACCACCGGCCGGTCGAGGACGTGGTCGCCGGTGAGCAGCGTGAGGTCGGTCCGCTCGAGGACGACGAGCGGTGTGCCGGTCCGACCATCGGTCCACTCCCGGAACGGCACCTCGACCAGGTCGCGTCCGCCCTCGACCTGAGGGACCAGCACGCTGCCGCACCGGGTCTCACCGTCGAAACAGTCGCGCTCGAGCAGTTCGACGTCGCCGGCCAGCGTCACCGGCTCGATGACCGGATCGGCGCCCGGTGCCACCGTCGGACCATCGGTCACGACCGAGCCGCCACCACCGTCGTCCCCGTCGCCACCGACCTCGGTCGGCTCGATCGGTGTGTCGACCGCCCGCCCACCGATCGTTCCCGGGCTCCCACCGATCGCCTCGTCGACGACCGAGCAGCCGGCCAGCGACGCGGCGACGAGTAGCGCCAAGACGATCCGGGCCGACGGTCGAACGGTCGGAGCCCGGCCGCTCACGCCGGCACCGCCACGGAGCGGGCGGCCGGAGCCAGGAGCCGGCGCTCGAGTTCGTCCGGGTCGCCGCGCTCGGCCACCAGGACCAGCGCCAACCCGCTCGACTCGTCGGTGTAGCGCACGAGTGCGACCCGGAAGCTCGATCGGACGGCGCGCGACCAGCCGGTCGGGGTCAGCTCCGATTGGGCCGGGTCCCAGCGACCGAAGTCGCCCTCGAGCCCGACGAGGTCGACGATGTCGACGATCTCGTCCGGACCCTGCACGGCGACCACCGTCGGATCGAACAGGTCGAGGCCACGCCAGCGCATCTGTGTCGGCCCGTACCCGAACGCCGTCCAGTCGGGGAGCCGAGCCTCGACGGCACCGACCCCCTGCACGGTCAGCTCGACCACCGACGAGTCGAGCGGGTCGAAGAACGCGCCGGCCAGGTTGTTCGGCGCCAGTTCACCCCCCGGGTCGAAGCACGACAGGTCGAGCAGGCGATCGGGCCGCTCGACGAAATCGCGGAGGGCAGCCGACGCACACCAGCCGGAGTCGGCGTCGTGGGTCGACGCCGGGTTGACCACGAGCCGGGCCCGGGGCAGGCGGTCGGCGACGAGCCGGGCCCACCGAGCCGGGGTGATGGGGTCGGCGGCGCCGGCGAG